>NZ_JBFAPT010000015.1:0-249110 GCF_040676845.1 Nonomuraea sp. NPDC049504 | reverse complement strand
TCGTGGTGTACGAGGAGAGCCGCACGGTCGGCATCGCACTCGGCGCCGTCATCGTGGTCGGCGCGCTGGCCATCTGGATGCGGTTCGACACCGTTAACCAGCGGCGCAAGGAGGCGAAGAAGGCGCAGGTGGAGGCCGAGTTCGAGGAACTGTCCGAGGAACCGGCGGCCGGTGGCTTCCCTGTGCCGCCGCTCGACCTGCCGCACTACCACGGGGTGCAGCACAAGGAGATTCCCAGTGGGACTAACTGACTGGCTGAACCCCGTCAAAGGCTTCGGGGTCACCTTCCACACGATGTTCAAGAAGCCCGTCACGACGAACTACCCGGAGGAGAAGAAGCCGACGGCTCCTCGCTTCCACGGGCGTCACCAGCTCAACCGCTGGCCTGACGGGCTGGAGAAATGCGTCGGGTGCGAGCTGTGCGCCTGGGCGTGTCCGGCCGACGCCATCTACGTCGAAGGCGCGGACAACACCGAGGACGAGCGCTTCTCGCCGGGCGAGCGTTACGGACGCACGTACCAGATCAACTATCTGCGGTGCATCCTGTGCGGCCTGTGCATCGAGGCGTGCCCGACGCGAGCGCTCACCATGACCAACGAGTACGAGCTGGCCGACTCCAGCCGCGAGAGCCTCATCTACACCAAGGAGATGCTGCTCGCGCCCCTCACGCAGGGCATGGAACAGCCGCCGCACCCCATGCGACTCGGTGAGACCGAAGAGGACTACTACCGGCTGGGGCGGACCAATGGGTGAGACCATCACTTTCTGGGTGCTGGCCGTCGTCTCCGTCGGCGCCGCACTCGGCATGGTCTTCAACCGCAAGGCCGTGTACTCCGCGCTGATGCTCGGCACCGTCATGCTCTGCCTGGCCGTCCTGTACGCCGTGCAGGACGCGCCGTTCCTGGCCGCGGTGCAGATCATCGTCTACACCGGCGCGATCATGATGCTGTTCCTGTTCACGCTCATGCTCGTCGGCGTGGACTCGTCCGACTCCTTCGTCGAGACGCTGAAGGGCCAGCGCTTCTGGGCGATCATCGCCGCCGTCGGCTTCTCGGTGCTGATCATCCTGGCCGTGGGCAACGCGATCTTCGCGCCCGAGGCCGGGCTCGCGGCGGCCACCCAGCAGGGCGGCTACATCCGCTCGATCGCGCTGCAGCTCTTCACCAAGTACGTGTTCCCGTTCGAGATCACCTCCGCGCTGCTGATCACCGCGGCGCTGGGCGCGATGGTGCTGGCGCACCGCGAGCGGGTCACCAAGAAGGCGACGCAGAAGGACCTGTCCCGGGCCCGCTTCCAGGGCGACCGCCCGTCGCCGCTGCCCGGCCCCGGCACCTACGCCAGGAACAACGCCATCGACATGCCGGCGCTGCTGCCCGACGGGTCGGTGGCCGAGTCCTCGGTCAACCGCTACATCGCCCGCTACGACGTGGAGCATGACCGCCTGCCGGACAACCCCAAGCTGGCCCAGGCGATCAAGCACACGGCCGAGGAGGGCACGGCGCCGACCGAGGCCGAGCAGGACGCCGAGAGCAATGAGGTGACCAAGTGACGACCCACTACCTCGTCCTGTCCGGCCTGCTGTTCGCGATCGGCGCCATGGGCGTGCTGATCAGGCGCAACGCCATCGTGGTGTTCATGTGCGTCGAGCTCATGCTCAACGCCTGCAACCTCGCGTTCGTGACGTTCGCCCGGCAGGTGGGCAACCTGGAGGGCCAGATCATCGCGTTCTTCGTGATGGTCGTGGCCGCGGCCGAGGTCGTCGTCGGCCTGGCAATCATCGTGACGATCTTCCGAACCCGCAGGTCCGCGTCCGTCGACGACGCCAACCTGCTGAAGTACTAAGAGGTGACTGGTGGAATCTCAACTCGCTGAGATCGTCCAGCACACCGGTGGAGTGATCGGCAACGCCTGGCTGATGATCGCGTTCCCGCTCGTGGGCGCGTTCATCCTGCTGGTGTTCAACCGGTTCACCGACCGTTGGGGCCATCTGCTGGGCGTGGCCATGTCCCTCGCCTCGTTCGTCGTGGCGGTGCTGGCGTTCTTCGAGCTGATCGGGTTCGGGGCGGAGGAGCGCCGCCGGGCGGTGCACCTGTACGAGTTCATCCCCGGCATGGTCGACATGGGGCTGCTCATCGACCCCCTGTCCATCAGCTTCGCGCTGCTGATCACCGGTGTGGGCTCGCTGATCCACATCTACTCGATCGGCTACATGGCGCACGACGAGCACCGGCGCAGGTTCTTCTCCTACCTGAACCTGTTCGTGGCCGCGATGCTGCTGCTGGTGCTGGCCGACAACTACGTCGGGCTGTTCATCGGCTGGGAGGGCGTCGGTCTGGCGTCGTACCTGCTGATCGGGTTCTGGCAGTTCAAGCCGTCCGCGGCGACCGCGGCGAAGAAGGCGTTCGTCGTCAACCGCGTCGGTGACTTCGGCCTGCTGGTCGGCATGTTCGTCATCTGGACCACGTTCGGCACCCTGACCTTCCAGGGGCTGGGCGAGCAGATCCAGCCCGGCCAGACCAACGGCGCGATGCTCGCCATCGGCCTGCTGCTGCTCCTCGGCGCCTGCGGTAAGTCCGCGCAACTGCCGCTGCAGTCCTGGCTCCTCGACGCCATGGAGGGCCCGACCCCGGTCTCGGCCCTCATCCACGCCGCGACCATGGTCACCGCCGGTGTCTACCTGGTGGTCCGCTCGGGGGCGTTCTTCTTCCCCGAGGGCTCGGGCGCCGCGCTCGCCGCCGCCATCGTCGGCGCGGTCACGCTGCTCGCCGGTGCCATCATCGGTTGCGCGAAGGACGACATCAAGAAGGGCCTGGCCGGTTCGACGATGTCGCAGATCGGCTACATGATGCTCGGCGCGGGCCTCGGCCCCGCGGGCTACGCCTTCGCGATCGGCCACCTGATCACGCACGGCTTCTTCAAGGCCGACATGTTCCTCGGCGCCGGCTCGGTCATGCACGGCATGAACGACGAGGTCGACATGAGGAAGTACGGCGCGCTGCGCAAGGCCATGCCGATCACGTTCGTCACGTTCTTCATCGGCTACCTGGCGATCATCGGCTTCCCGCTGCTGTCCGGCTACTTCACCAAGGACGGCATCATCGAGACCGCGGTGCACCACCAGCCGATCCTCGGCTGGCTGGCCGTGCTCGGCGCCGGCGTCACCGGCTTCTACATGTCGCGGATGGTCTTCATGACCTTCTTCGGCGAGAAGCGCTGGGACAAGGAGGCGCACCCGCACGAGTCGCCGCTCGTGATGACGGTGCCGCTGATGATCCTCTCGCTCGGCGCGCTCGGCCTCGGCGCCTACCTGGTCCTGGGCGGCACGCTGTACAAGTTCCTGATCCCGGCGGTCGGTGGCAGCCTCGACACGGTGCCGGAGTTCGCGCCGTTCAGCACGCCAGGGCTCGCCACGCTCGCGCTCGTCGCGGTCGGCGTCGTGTTCGCCTGGCTGCGCTACGGCCGGGTCGAGGTGCCGTCGGTGCAGCCGCGCGGCAACTTCCTCACCACGTTCGCCCGGCGCGACCTGTACGGTGACGCGCTCAACGAGTCGCTCTTCATGCGGCCCGGCCAGTGGCTGACCCGCCTCGCGGTGTTCTTCGACAACCGCGGCATCGACGGGATCGTCAACGGCCTGGCGGCGGGCATCGGCGGCAGCTCCGGGCGCCTTCGGCGGATCCAGACGGGCTTCGCCAGAACGTACGCGCTGTCCATCCTGATCGGTGCCGCCCTGCTGACCGGCGCCCTGCTCCTCGTTGGGAACATCTGATGTCACCCTGGCTTCCGATACTCATGGCGGTGCCCGTGGTGGGCGCCGTCGTGGTGGCCCTGCTTCCCAAGGGCAGTGACAAGCTGGCCAAGCAGGTCACCCTGCTGTTCTCGCTGGCGACGCTGGTCCTGACCGGCGTCATGGCCGCCGGGTTCGACCCCGACGGCGACCGCTTCCAGTTCACCGCCGCCTACAACTGGATCCCGAGCTTCGGCGTGAAGTTCGGGGTCGGCGTGGACGGCGTCGCGCTCGTGCTCATCGCGCTGTCGGTGGTGCTGGTGCCGATCGTGGTGCTGGCCTCCTGGCACGACGCCGACGGCGTGAAGACCGCCGACGGCACGGTGATCGCGCCCAAGCGCTCGGTGAAGACGTACTTCTCCCTGCTGCTGGTGCTGGAGACGATGATGATCGGCGTCTTCGCGGCGACCGACATCTTCCTGTTCTACGTCTTCTTCGAAGCCATGCTGATCCCGATGTACTTCATGATCGGGTCGTACGGCGGCGCCCAGCGGTCCTACGCGGCCGTCAAGTTCCTGCTGTACTCGCTCTTCGGCGGCCTGCTCATGCTGGTCGCGGTCATCGGCCTCTACGTCGTCGCCGGCAAGCAGTCCTTCATGTTCCCCGAGCTCGTCGGGGCCATCCAGGACCCGGCCATGCAGAAGTGGCTGTTCGGCGGCTTCTTCATCGCCTTCGCCATCAAGGCGCCGCTCTGGCCGGTGCACACCTGGCTGCCCGACGCGGCCGCGCAGGCTCCGGCCGGCGCCGCGGTGCTGCTGGTGGGCGTGCTGGACAAGGTCGGCACGTTCGGGATGCTGCGCTTCTGCCTGGAGCTGTTCCCCGACGCGGCCAAGGCGTTCACGATGCCGATCGTCGTGCTGGCGGTCATCAGCATCATCTACGGCGCCATCGTCGCCATCGGCCAGACCGACATGAAGCGGCTCATCGCGTACACGTCGATCTCGCACTTCGGGTTCATCGTGCTCGGGGTGTTCGCCATGTCGGACGTCGCCCAGTCCGGCGCGGCGCTCTACATGGTCAACCACGGCTTCGCCACGGGCGCGCTGTTCCTGGCGGCCGGGTTCCTCATCGCGCGGCGCGGCTCGCCGTTCATCGGGGACTACGGAGGCGTGCAGAAGGTCGCCCCGCTGCTCGCGGGCTTCTTCCTGATCGCCGGTCTGGCCGGTCTCTCGCTGCCGGGCCTGTCGTCCTTCGTCAGCGAGTTCATGGTCATGATCGGCACGTACTCCAGCCAGGCCCACGGGTCCGGTGCGCTGACGGTGGCGGCGATCGTCTCCGCGGTCGCGGTGATCCTCGCGGCCGTCTACATCCTGTGGATGGTCCAGCGGACCATGAACGGGCCGACGGCCGAGCCGGTCAAGGCGTTCAAGGACCTGAACGCCCGCGAGGTCTGGGTGCTGGCTCCGCTGGTCGCCCTGATCATCGGGTTCGGCTTCTTCCCCAAGCCGCTGCTTGACGTGATCAACCCGTCAGTGCAACAGACGCTGACCAACGTGAAGGTACCCACCTCCACCGTCGCTGAGAAGGGGACAGGCCAGTGAACCCCGCCATCGATGCGCCGACGATCGAGTACGGCACGCTGGCGCCGCTGCTGGTCGTCTTCGGCGCGGCCTGCATCGGCGTGCTCGTCGAGGCGTTCGCGCCGCGTTACCTGCGCAAGTCCATCCATGTGCCGCTCACGCTGCTGAGCCTGGCCGGCGCGTTCGCGCTGGTGCTGGTGCAGACGCTGCGCGGCCAGGTGTCCTCCACGCCGGCCGCCATGGGCGCGCTCGCCGTGGACGGGCCGTCGCTGTTCATCTGGGGCGTCATCCTCGTCTTGTCGTTCGTGTGCGTGCTGCTCATCAATGACGAGGGCCACTTCGTGGCCTCCGCCGCGGCCGTGCCGGGCAGCGCCGACGAGGAGGAGGCCGAGGCCCACGACAACGGCACCGGCCACACCGAGGTCTACCCGCTGGTCCTGTTCGCGGTGGGCGGCATGCTGCTGTTCCCCGCCTCGCACGACCTGCTGATGATGTTCGTGGCCCTTGAGGTCATGTCGCTGCCGCTCTACCTGCTGTGCGGCCTGGCCCGCAGGCGTCGCCTCCTCTCGCAGGAGGCGTCCATGAAGTACTTCCTGCTGGGCGCGTTCTCCTCGGCCTTCTTCCTGTACGGCACCGCGATGATCTACGGCTTCGCGGGCACCGTCTCGCTGCCGGGCATCAACCAGGCCATGGCCGCGGGCAACTCGCTCGACCCGCTGCTGCTCATCGGGTTCGCGCTGCTCGGCGTGGGTCTGCTGTTCAAGATCGGCGCGGCGCCGTTCCAGGCCTGGAAGCCGGACGTCTACCAGGGCGCCCCGACGCCCATCACCGCCCTCATGGCCTCCGGCACCCTCGTCGCGGCCGTCGGGGCCGTGCTGCGGGTCTTCTGGGTCGGCCTGGGCAACCTCGACTGGGAGTGGCGGCCGGTCATCTGGGGCGTCGCGGCGCTCACGATGATCGTCGGCTCGATCCTGGCGATCACGCAGACCGAGATCAAGCGGATGCTGGCGTACTCGTCCATCGCGCACGCCGGCTTCTTGCTGGTCGGTGTGATGGCCACGTTCGGCGACGCGCGGCAGAACGCCGACTCGCTCAAGGCGATCCTGTTCTACCTCGCGGTCTACGGCATCACCACGGTCGGCGCGTTCGCCGTGCTGACCCTCGTCCGCGACCCGGGCGGCGAGGCGGGGCACCTGTCCCGCTGGGCCGGTCTCGGCAAGCGGGCGCCGGTCCTGTCGGGCGTGTTCGCCTTCTTCCTGCTCGCCTTCGCCGGCATCCCGCTGACGAGCGGCTTCTTCGGCAAGTACGCCGTCTTCGCCGCCGCGCTGAACAGCGGCACGCAGCCCGGCGACTCCATGGGCGGCTGGATGGCCGGCCTGGTCGTCGTCGGCGTGATCGCCTCCGCGATCGCCGCGTTCTTCTACGTCCGCGTCATCGTGCTGATGTTCTTCAGCGAGCCGGCCGCCGACGGCCCGGCGGTCGCGGTGCCCAGTATGGGGACCGTGGCCGTCATCGCCGTTTCGCTGCTGGTTACGGTAGGGGTGGGGCTCTATCCGGAGTCCGTGCTCGGTGTTGCCAACGACGCTGCTAGCAGCCTGTTCATCAGATAAGGGGATCTCGTATGTCCGCGCCTCCCGTGGTTGACCTTCCCATCGAGGACGAGCGGTTGGCGCAGGACGTGGCCAACGGACTGGCCGCGGTCGAGAAGCTCCTGCGCTCGTCCGTCGAGAGCGAGGACGCCTTCGTCACGGAGGCGTCCAAGCACCTCATCGAGGCGGGCGGCAAGCGGTTCCGTACGTTGATGGTGCTGCTGGCCGCCCAGTTCGGCGACCCGTCGGCGCCGGGTGTGGTGCCCGGCGCCGTGGTCATCGAGCTGACCCACCTCGGCTCGCTCTACCACGATGACGTCATGGACGAGGCCCCGGTGCGCCGGGGCTCCCCGTCCGCCAACGCCCGGTGGGACAACACCGTGGCCATCCTCACCGGCGACTATCTGTTCGCCCAGGCCTCGGACCTGCTCGCCGACCTCGGTCCCGAGCTGATCCGCATCCAGGCGCAGACGTTCTCGCGGCTCGTGCAGGGCCAGATCAGGGAGACGATCGGCCCGCGCGCCGACGAGGACCCGATCGCCCACTACCTGAGCGTCCTGTCCGACAAGACCGGTTCGCTGATCGCCGCCTCGGGCCGCTTCGGCGCGCTGCTGTCGGGCGCCCCGGCCGACGTGGAGGAGCGGCTCAGCCGCGCCTGCGAGGCCATCGGCGTGGCCTGGCAGCTCGGCGACGACCTGCTCGACGTGGCCTCCTCGGGCGCGCAGTCGGGCAAGACGCCCGGCACGGACCTCAAGGAGGGCGTCAAGACCCTCCCGGTCCTGTACGCGCTCGCCGCCGGCGACCACCCCCGCCTGACGGCGCTGCTGTCCGGCCCGGTCGCCGATGAGGACCTGGACGAGGCCCTGACCCTGCTCCACGCCCACCCCGGCATGGCGCGGGCGCGGGCGGAGCTGGTGGCCTGGGTGGACCGCGCCCGGGCCGACATCTCGGGCCTGCCCGACATCCCGGCCAAGGACGCGTTCCTCGCGCTCTGCGACTACGTGGTCGAGCGCTCCGGCTGAGCCTTGAGGGCCGCGACGCGGCTCCGGGCGGTCTGACGGGCCGCCCGGAGGCTGTCGTACGAGAAGAGCGCCAGCGCCAGCCAGACGATCGAGAACCCGATCCAGCGGCTGGGCGGCATGGTCTCCTTGGCGATGAGCACGCCGCAGGCGAACTGCAGGATCGGCGCGATGTACTGCAGCAGCCCGATCGTGCTCAGCGGCACCCTGATCGCCGCCGCGCCGAAGCAGATGAGCGGCACCGCCGTGATGAGGCCGCCCGCGACCAGCAGCAGCGCGTGCCCCGCGCCCTCCTGGCCGAACGTGGCCGTCCCCGTCGTCTGCAGCCAGGCCAGGTAGCCGATGGCCGGCAGGAGCAGCACCAGGGTCTCGATGGCCAGGCTCTCCGTGGCCTCGACGTTGGCCCGCTTCTTGACCAGGCCGTAGATGCCGAAGCTGAACGCCAGGGTCAGCGCCACCCACGGCAGCCGCCCGTAGTCGAGCGTCAGCACCAGCACCGCCAGCGTGCCGAACCCGACCGCCGCCCACTGCAGCGGCCGCAGCCGCTCGCGCAGCAGCGCCACCCCGAACAGCACGTTGACCAGCGGGTTGATGAAGTAGCCGAGGGCGCTTTCGACGACGTGGCCGCTGTTGACCGCGTAGATGTAGGTGCCCCAGTTGACGGTCACGAAGATCGCGGCCAGCGTCAGCAGTCCGAGCTTGGCGGGCTGCCTGAGCAGCTGCTTCACCCACGACCAGTGCCGGCGTACGGCCAGCGCCACGGCCACCACGACCAGCGACCACACCATGCGGTGGGCGAGGATCTCGATGGCGCCGGAGGGCTTGAGCAGCGGCCAGTAGAGGGGGAACAGGCCCCACATGGTGTAGGCGGCGATCCCGTAGAAGATGCCACGCCGGGAGTCAGGCATGTAGTCCAGTTTCAGGCATTACCACCTTTCAATACAAGTTTGATCTTCTCAGACTGATTATGTAGAAATGCTTAATTGTCGGGCTGCGGCGGAGGGGTCGCGGGGTGCGTACCAACGCAGTACAGGACGTACCCGGCATGAGGCGATTGCCCAGTCTGCGGGCCAGATGCTGCAGGCCTCTGACCCGGCCGCGCTCTTCTGACGTCCTCGTGTGCCTGTACGACGACTGCTACCGCAGGAGCGGCGAACGCGGCGTCGCCGTACTGAACCGGGCGGTGATGCTGTCCCCGCACGGCGTCGATCCGGTGATCTTCCCCCAGGAACTCACCCACGTGGAGCCCCACGCCCGCCTCAGGGGCGCCGAGGTCCCGCAGTGGTTCGACGGGGGCCTGGCCGTCCTGGTCAGCGACGGCCCCCGCTACCTGCCCCCGGCGACCGCTGCCTGCACACCCCAGGCCTTCCCTAAGAGGTACGTGGCAGGTCCACGGGGATGAGGCCGTTTTCCGTCGCCCAGTGGAGGAAGTGCCCCGTCTTGAAGGGGAGGTGATACTCGCTGCTGAGGAGATCATCGGCGAGTTCTGAGACGAGGGGAACGGTGAGCAGGCCGCTTCTGATCGATGCGCAGAGCAGGGCGAGGGTAGGGGAGAGCAGGATCTTGTGATCCTCTGCAGCTTTCCGTGCGGCACGATCGTCGACCACCGCGGTGGCGTCCAGGGTTTGCGCGAGGGCGAGGACGCCCGCTTCCCCACGGTTTCGTTCACTACGCACTAACAACTGGGCGAAGTGGGCGTAGGCCTTTATCTCTTCCAGCGAGCGAAGTTCGCGCTGTTCAATCCAGAAAGCCTGGAGGACCGCTGCGATGCGGGCGTCCCGAGCGGCGCCGGCTCCGAGCTCCGCGACGACCACATCAGGGATCAGTGCCTTACGGTCGCCTACCACTGCCTTCAGGACGCCCAGCCAATTATTGATGGCGAAATGGCTCAGCGGTCCTGTGTCGAAGACGAGCGTATCGGTGTCGGTCATGGCGCCTACGAGACGAACTTCCAGATGGAGCTCTCCGGCAATTTCGGCACCTCAGGGAGGTCGTCTTCGCCCCACGTGTCGAAGAGGAGGTCGGTCGCCCGCGCCGCGGACACGACGGCGTTACGGTAGATCGTGAGGATTCCTTTGATGTACGGATCCGGAAGATGAGGCGCTTCCAGTTCCCGTGGCACGACGAGGTTGTGGTCGATGATGTCTGCCTTCGTCGTGCGGACGGAACGGATGAAGTCCGCGTCCTTCTGGTCTATGAGCTCTACTTCCACCAGCCGGCGGGCCAAAGTCGACATGTCCACCCGATAGGCACTGGCCAGCTTGATGGCGGTGGTCCGGAGGTCGTTTCCTTCCGCCCGCAGGCGAGCCAAGTCCGCCTTCACGCCCTGTCGCGGCAGGAGCAGCGCTCGCCCGAAGCGATCGAGCCGGGCCTCCCAGACGTCGTCGTTCTGCTGCTCCGAGATGCGCCAGTCGATGGTGTACTCATCCGCGAATAGGTAATGGCCCAATTCGTGCGCCAAGGCGAGCCGCCGTCTGCCCACGCGGAGGCTTCCGTTGACGATCGCGACCCCGCCCTCCTTGAGGAGCATGGAGGCCGCGTCGGCGGCGTCGGTGCCCATGTCGAAGGAGAAGGTGAACAGGCCGAGCCCGGCGACTTCCGCGGAGAGGTTGAGTGCGGGTTTCGCAGGGCTCAAACCGATCAACTTGCGTGCTTCTGCGGCGGCTTCCTCGATGTCGTTCCCGGAGCCGGGGCGATCAAGCACTTGGCTCTTCGGCCATGCCTGGCCTGTGCGGGCGGTGACGAACTCGACGTTTCTGGCCGTCAGCTCGATCAGCCTGTCGATCGCGGGGCTGACGGCTCCAGGATCCTGAAGGTTGCGATGCGAGATGATCGCTTCAGGCGTCTTGTCGAAGAACCATTCGACCCTCTCGCCGACCGCGTCCGCGATGCGGGAGAGCTCCAAAGCGGACACGCGCCGCGATCCGTTTTCGATCTTCGCCAGCGCGGATCTGTCCAGGGTGATCGCCGTCGCCAGCTCTGTCTGCGTGAGGCCCGCTCGCTGACGTGCGTCCGCGATGCGGCTGCCCAGCTGGTTCTGCTCCTCCGCATCCATGTGTGCGATTATAGAACACGCATGCTTCTGGCCTGCAAGTACATGTTCCCGCCTCACGCTCGTCGGCGCCGGGTGGTCTTTGTTGGCCGCCTGAGCAGCCCGAAGGAGTGCAGTGGGACGGTGATCACCGGCCCCTCGGTGTTCGGGAGAAGCCCGGTGTCCGTTGCCGACGGAACATTGGAATTTCCCGAACAGCCGTTGGGGCGCGTCGGCGTGGTGCGGTGGTTCAGAGAGCGATGACGATTTTGCCGCGGACGTGGCGGGCGGCCTGGAGTTCCGTCGCCTCGCGGATCTTGTCCACGGGGAACGTCGCCGCGATGGGCATCCGGATCTCGCCCGTTGCGACCAGGCGGGCCAGCTCCGCCAGGTCGCTGGGGGTGGCGGTGGCGCCGTTCGCGGCCGGTACGCCTTCTACCTGGGCGGCGATGGTGCAGATGCGCTTGTCGGGGACGCCGAGTTTTCTGGCGGTTTCCACCGTCTCCGTTCCGTGCAGGTCCAGGGCGGCGGTGATGCCCTTGGGGGCGAGGGCTTGGACTCGGTCGGCCAGGCCGTCGCCGTACGCCACCGGCTCGGCGCCCAGGTCGCGGAGGAAGTCGGCCGAAGCCAGGGAGCCCGTACCGATGACGCGTGCTCCTGCGAGCCGGGCCAGCTGGACGGCGAAGACCCCGACCCCGCCCCCCGCGCCGCCGATGAGCACGGTGTCGCCCGGGCCGAGGTCGGCCACCCCGACGGCGGCCAGGGCCGTGCGGCCGGCGATCGTGAGGGTGGCGGCGGTGAGGTCGTCGATGCCGTCCGGGGTGTGGTGGGCCTCGTTCGCCGCGTTCCCGTCGGCCGGGTCGATCATCACGTAGTCGGCGACCGCGCGGGACAGAGCGCCGCCGAACACCCGGTCGCCCGGCGCGTAGCCGGTCACTCCGTCGCCGACCTGGTCGACCACTCCCGCGTAGTCCGTACCGAACCCGGCCGGGAGGCTCAGGCCGAATCGGGCGGCGGTGTCGGCGTCGGCGGTCATGATCCAGTCCATGGGGTTCAGGCCGGCTGCGGTGACCCGTACGCGGAGCTGTCCAGGGCCGGCCTCCGGAACGGGGACCTCACGGACGTCCAGGACCTCGGGGCCGCCCCACGCGTCGAGCTGGACCGCTCTGCCCTTCTGTTGTTCCTGCATGTGCACCTGTCTCCTTGGGGATCGAGGAAGCGCGTTGAAACGGACTATGCTCCGTTTGTTGAGGCGACAGTAACACAACCGGAGCGTGATCCGTTTTGACTGAGGCTGAGATGCGCGCGCCGCGGGCGGACGCGGCCCGCAACCGCGACCAGTTGCTCGCGGTGGCGACCCGCATGTTCATGTCGGCCGAGGCCGAGCCGTCGATGCGGGCGATCGCGCGCGAGGCCGGCGTCGGCATCGCCACGCTCTACCGGCACTTCCCGACCCGTGAGTCGCTGGTCGACGCGGTCTACCGGGACCAGGTCGTACGGCTGACCTCCGGAGCCCGCGAGCTGCTCGACCGCATGCCTCCTGCGGAGGCGATGCGGCGCTGGATGGACCTGTTCGGGGACTGGATCGCGGCCAAGAACGGCATGATCGACACGCTGGTCGCGATGATCGAGTCGGGCGAGATCGCCCATGCGCAGACCCGCGGCGAGCTGCTGGCGGCCATCACCGCGATCCTCGACGCGGGGCGCGCGGCCGGCGACCTCCGCTCCGACGTCACCGCCGAGGACGTCGCCGACTCCCTCATCGGCATCTTCACCGTGGCGCCCCGGCGCGAGCACGACGCCAAGGCCGCCCGTCTCCTGAACCTCCTGATGGACGGCCTCCGCCCCGTCGCCTGAGCCCCAGATGGAAGGGAGGGCCGATGCGCATTTTCTGGTGGGTGGTGGTGCCGGTGCTGGCCGGGCTCGTTCTGTTCGCCGCCGTACGCGAGGTGGTCCCCGCGTACAGCGCGCAGTTCGGCACCGGGATCCCCGGCACTTTCACCGCCACCGAACGGAACTGCGGCGGGCGCAGTTGCAGCTGGCGGGGGAATTTCGTCTCTGATGACGGCTCAGTTGTCAGGCGCGGGATCGGGCTGACGCCGGGCGCGGAGCCGGCGCGGGCGGGGGATCGGGTGCCGGCGATGGAGGCGGGCAACCGGTACAACGTCTATCCGCGGGACGGCTCGACGGACTGGTTCATCATCACCTTGCTCGGCACGGTCAGCGTGGGCGTGCTCGCCGCTTGGGGCATCGGAGTGGTACGCACGCTTCGCCGATCGGTGGGCTGTTGTTCGTCTGAATCCTGAGTCGGGGGCTCGCCGGGTTCGATTCGGCGATGGCCTTCTCCGGCGTATGCGCTGGGATTCTATACAGATCGATGTACAGTTCATGTATGACTGTTCTGCACGACGCCACTGAATTGAGCGTCACCGAGGCGGCCAAGCGAGGCGTTGCCCGCCTGGTGGCCGACGCGGAGCATGGGGCCGATCTGGTGGTCACTCGCCGGCATCAACCGGTGGCGGCCGTGGTGAGCATTCGTCGGCTCAATGAGCTGGAGGAAGCCGCGGCTGATCTCCGTGATCTGGCGCTGGTGCTCGCCCGGTCGGTGACGGATACGGGAGAGCGGGTTGCCCTCGATGAGGTGCTTGCCGCCTTCGGGCATACTCGCGACTCGCTGTCCGCCCTTCCGGACGATGAGTGAGTCGTGTCCGACGTCATCTTCACTGCGCCGGCAGTCGACGATCTTCGGCGCATCGGCCCGGACGCGGTGCCCAAAGTGCTCAAGAAGATACTCCTTCTGCTGGACAATCCAGAGGCCGGTTATCCGCTGAGCGGGGAGCTGACCGGTTTTCGCAAGCTGGTGGTCGGACGCAACACCTGGCGGGTCGTCTATCGGATCACCGAGGACAAGACAGTGGAGATCTGCGAGGTGTGGGCGGTCGGTGAGCGGGCTGACGCGGAGGTATATGCAGAGGCGACGGCGAGGGTTCGCGAGGCGGGGACGGATCGTCCTGAGGTCGTGCAGCTGGGCCAGGTGATCGAACGACTTGGCGCGATCGTGGATCGCATCCGCCTGGAGAAGACCCCTCCTAGGGAACCGGTTCCGGACTGGCTCGCTGATCGGCTGATTCACACCGTCGGCATGGCGCGTGAGGACGTGGCCGCTCTTGATCTTCAAGAGGCGGTCGACGTGTGGGCCGAGTACCGATCCAAGCCTCAGTAGTTCGCGCATCCTGGTTTCAGCTTGGTGTCTCGTCGGTCCATTCGGCGACTTCATAAGTTGCGTACTCCGCCAGCTCGCCGGGCTTGTGGAAGCGGTCGGGTTGGGTTTCGGGCGTCAGGCGGCGGGGTTCGCCGTCGTCGCCGGGTGGGAGGTCGCGGGTGCCTTGTGGTGGGGTCGCCACCAGGTCTCGCATGGCGAGCAGGGTTCCGTTGCCGGGGTTGATGATCCACTGGCGGCGGTAGGTGCCGAGTTGCCGGGGTGCGGTGGAGAGGCCGAGAGGGATGGTCGTTTCCAGCGGCAAAGAGATCACCACTCCGGTACGGCCCAGCGGGTCGGTCGTCCGGCCTTCTACTTTCACACCGGGCAGGGTGGCGAGCATGCGGAACGCTGCCGATCGCACTGCCGGTGGGACGGGTGCCTCGGCGAGCAGGGTGCCGGCCACGTCGCTCAAGGCCCGGATTCGCTTCTCGCCTTCCAGGGCCCTTATCGGCTGCCGGGTGACTTTCGGTGCGTACGCTTCCCAGTTGCCTTTGAGGTCCAGCAGCGTGTTCTTCAATTGCTCGGGGTGGGTGGGCAGCGCGGCGAGTTGGCGTGGGGTCATGCCGAAGAATTGACGTCCGGCCACCTGGCGGCACGACTGTTTTCTGTCGGGGGCGTCGAAGAAGAGGAAGCCCGACGCGACCTCCACCTTTGTCGGAGCACCCGCGGCCTGCCATTTCTGCTTGTCGCGGGCGTTCCACGGGCGGGCGGGCAGATCCTTGACGGCGTTGCATCCCGTGCCGCGCAGGTCGGTCCAGGCGTCGTACTGCATTCTCGACTCGACCTTGTAGTGCTCCACCGCGTTCTCGCCGACCGCGTGAATCTTCCCGGCGATTCTGGTGGTGTGCCAGTACGTGCCGGTCGGCCCCCTCTGTACGTTGGTGGCGGCCACCAGAAGGGCGTTTTCCGGAGTCCGCTTGCCGGGAAGCTCCCGGTCCGGGGTTACAGAAATGGCGGCGAACGTTGCCGCGACCAGGGCGGCCGTCGCCATCGCCAAAGGCATTCTGAAGCGGCGTGGCCGGCGAACGGATCGCCAGTCCGCCCGCAGGGCAAGCCGTTCCGGGCTTTCCTCCTCGGCCAGTGCCGTCCGCATGCGCCGCAGTGCGTCGAGTTCATCCATGGTCGTTCTCCCGCAGGAGGGCCTTGCGGAGTTTCGTCCGGGCCCGGTGAATTTTGGCCTTGACGGTGCCGAGGGGCAGATTCAGTACAGCCGCGATCTCGGCGTACGACAGCTCACCCCAGGCCAGCAGCAAGAGGGCGCTGCGATCCTGGGAGTTCAGCGCGGCGAGGGCCTTCGCCAGATGAGGACCCTGCGCCGTGGCGGTGACGCGGTCGCTGACCAGGTCGGCGATGCCGTCCTCGGCCGGATCCACGCCTGTTCGGGCGAACGCCCTGAACATCCGGGTCTCCTGCCGATGATGCTTGGCGATCGAATTGCTGGCGATGCCCCACAACCACGCGGCGAACTCCGCCCGCCCGTCGAATTTCCCCCGCTGCCGGAACGCGGTGGCGAAGGTCTCTGCCACGATGTCGTCGGCGAGCGTACGTCCGAGGCGGCGTTTGACATAGGCGTGGAGCCGGGGCGCGTGGCGGTGGAACAGTTCGCCGAACGCCTCAGGGTCATCCGAAGAGGCGGCGACGAGTTCCGCGTCGCCGAGCTGCTCCGTCGGCCGACTCACCACTCTGGCCGTGGCCATGGGGCGGTGTGTCGCTTCATGATCGGTTCCTCCGTGTCCGAGGTGCTGGTACCTCCTCTATCCCGATGGCCGCTTCCTGGTTGCTATGTCGTGAAGGTGTCGAGGTCGGTGAGTTCGGCGGAGAGCGTCCAGAGCCTGGCGGCGGATCCGGGGTCGGTCGCCCATGGCTTCACGCCGCCGATCAGCATGTCGTCGGTGGCGGCGGGGTCGGCGATGTCGCAATCCTGGCAGTACGCGCCGCCGTACGCGTCGAGCAGCGGCGACGTGGCGGCCCAGACGGCGGTCGCCGCGCCCTGCTCGGGGGTCTTGAAGCCGTCGGCGGGACGGCCCTCCGGGGTGATCCAGCCCTGGGCGAGCTGCTGCTCGCGGGGGATGCGCCGTTGCAGCGGGGTGAGGATGCTGCCCGGGTGCACCGCGAAGGCGCGCACGCCGTCGAACGTGTCGAGGTGGACGGCGAACAGGGCGTTGGCCGTCTTGGACTGCCCGTACGCGACCCAGTGGTCGTAGCCGCGGCGGAAGTGCGGGTCGTCCCAGCGGATGTCCGACAGGAAGTGGCCCGACGAGGCGACGGACACCACGCGCGCTCCCTGGGACAGAGCCGGGCGAAGGCGGTTGATCAGGGCGTAGTGGCCGAGGTGGTTGATGGCGAGGTGGGCTTCCCAGCCGGGGCCGATCAGGTCGTACGGGTGAGCCATGACGCCCGCGTTGGCGAGGACGATGTCCAGGGAAGTGCCAGTCTCCAGGAACTTGTCACTGAACGTCCGGATGCTGCCGAGATCCGCCAGATCGAGCTCCCAGACCTCCGTCCGCGGGATGCCGCGCAGCGCCTCCGTCGCGGCGGCGGGGCGGCGAGCGGGCACGATCACATGGGCTCCGGCGCGGATCAGCGCGCTCGTGGCCGCCAGTCCGAGCCCTGAGTAGCCGCCGGTGATCAGGACGTACCGGCCGGACAGGTCGATGCCGGTCAGGACGTCGTCCGCCGTGCTGTGCGCGCCGAACCCCGACCCGATCTTGTGTTGCGTGATGGTCATGCGGTGGAGGCTAGAATCTAGAGTGCGATCTAGGTCAAGCTACGGCGGTGCGTGATGGTCAGGAAGGCCGGCGACCTCTCCATCGGCGACGTCGCGAAGGTGACCGGCCTGGGCGTCCACGCATTGCGGTTCTTCGAGCGCGAAGAGCTCTTCCTCCGCCCGATCCCGCGTACGGCGGGCGGGCAGCGCGTCTACGAACCGGCCGACGTCGAGTGGCTGCTGCTGTGCAACCGGCTGCGCGAGTCCGGCATGCCCATCGCGACCTTGAAGAGGTTCGCCCAGTTGGTCCGCTCCGGTCCCGGCAACGAGGCGGAGCGGCTCGCGCTGCTGGAGGAGCATGAGAGGGCCGTACGGGAGAAGATCGCCGACCTGACGGCCGGCCTGGACATCATCCACGACAAGGTCGTCACCTACCGCCGGCACGTCGAAGAGGGAACCGCAGCCGGCCTCTGGTCACCGCAACCTCCGACATAGCGGCGACTTCGGCCCGGTCCAGGTCTTCACGTGAGCCGAAACGTGGGGATCGGGTGACGGTGCCGCCTCCTGATGGCCGCTGGGACGTTCGGTTCGGTAATGGCGATGCCGTCCGCGGCTGGCAGGAGTTGTGCCGCCACGCCCTGGCCAACACCCGTCGATGCTTCGAGACCTTGCAAACTGATCCTCGGATCGGTGATGGGCACGAAAGGCAACATCGTCTTCTAGGCCCGGAATATCTATCAATGCCGGCCGGTGAGTTCCTGGGTGCCGATGACGGACAGCAGAGCTAGGCGGTCGGCGTCGTCCGTTCCTGGTTCGGCGGTGTAGACCATGATGCGCAGATCCTCGCCGGCCACCACCAG
Source organism: Nonomuraea sp. NPDC049504 (assembly GCF_040676845.1). Classification (NCBI taxonomy): domain Bacteria; kingdom Bacillati; phylum Actinomycetota; class Actinomycetes; order Streptosporangiales; family Streptosporangiaceae; genus Nonomuraea; species Nonomuraea sp. NPDC049504. Next base: position 231,338 of record NZ_JBFAPT010000015.1, on the reverse strand, counting down.
CACGTCGCAGTCCAGCGTGATGGCGCCCACGTGCGGGTGGTCGATGGTCTTGCGGGCCGATTCGTGGCGGCCCACCGCGCCGGACGTCCAGAGGGTTTCGAACTCCGGGCTTTCGGTGCGGAGGCGGCCTATGAGGTGGTGCAGGTGGCGATCGGACGGGTAGCGGGCGGCGGTTCTGCGCAGATCGGCTACCTGGGCGGCGCGGAGGGCGCCGAGTGAGTCCGGGGTGTGGCGGACGCGGGTGCCGGCGCCGAGGAAGTTGCGCCAGACGGCGTTGAGGTCGTCGCCCTGCCAGTCGCCCATCAGCGCCGTGTACAGGGGGTTGGCGAGCAGCTGGGTCCAGGCGGCGTCGAAGACCGCGACGGGCGTGCCGGTGAGGCGGTCCAGCATGCGGTGGACGCTCGGCGGGATGTACGCGGGCACCGTCGCGGCGCCGGGGGCGGCGAGGCCGGCGAGCTGGTAGAGGTGGGCGCGACCGTCGCTGGTGAGGCGCAGGGCGCGGGCGAGTGCCTCGACGACCTGGGCGGAGGGGTGGGTGGCGCGGCCCTGTTCGAGGCGGGTGAGGTAGTCGACGGAGATGCCCGCCAGCTGCGACAGCTCCTCGCGCCGCAGCCCGGCAGCCCGCCGGCGACCGCCCGCGCGCAGGCCCGCCGCCGCCGGCGAGACCCGGTCACGCCAGTGCCGCAGCGCCGCACCGAGTTCTGTGGCTGCCATAACGGACAGTGTGCATCATCTCGTACGAACCGGTCCTGGCCCTGGCAGTCCTATGACCCGTCGGTGGCGTCACCTGCGACAAGGATGGCGGACACCTCGCATCGGCCTCGCTCCCACATGGCAGGTGTGCGATTATCGCAAGATGAAGGACACTGGGGAGTGGGCGGAGGTCGGCGAGCGCGTGCGCGAGTGCCGTATGGCGGCCGACATGTCGCAGGAAGAGCTGGCATCGGCGCTCAAGCTCGACCGGACGATGATCGCGAAGATCGAACGAGGAGTCCGTCGCGTAGATGCGCTCGAACTCGCGAATCTGTCCGAGGTGCTTCAGGTTCCTCTCGGCTACTTTCTTGATCCGCTCCCGCAGGTCGTCTCGCGCCGGGCGGAGCTGTTCGACGACACGGTGACCGACGCGACGCGGCAATCCCATCGCCTGGAGGTGGCGCTCTCCACGTGGCTGGCCGATATCCGGCAACTTCGTGATTTGGGGACGTTCGTCCCACCCGCCGTGGAAAGCTGCCCCGAGCCCGTACACGACCTCATGAGCGCTCGGCGTGCCGCGAGGTGGGTCCGCGGTCACCTGGGTTACGGCGGCGAGCCCATCGACTCGCTCATGGGCGTGTGCGAAGGGCTGGGGCAGCTCGTCGCCGTGGTCGACGTGCCGGGTGAAGGCGCCTCCCTGCGTGAGGACGGCATCGCCGCCGCGGTCGTCAGCCGGCACGGCGATCCGGGCCGCAGGCGCGCCACCGCGGCGCACGAGCTGGGGCACCTGATCGTCGGGGACGAGTACTCGACGGACATCGGCGTCCACGTGTCCCGTGACGACCGGGAAGCGATCATCGACGCGTTTGCCGCCGAGCTTCTCCTTCCCGCCGAGGCGTTCGCCACGCGCTCAGGGACGAAGCCTGGGCGCGAGGAACTGGTGGTCCTGGCCGCGCGTTTCAGAACCTCCTGGTCCTTGACGCTCCGGCAGGCCGTCGCCGCCGAGGCGGTCGAACGGGGCGTCGCCAGGAAACTCCGGAGGAGAACTCCAACGCGCGCGGAGCTGATGGAAGCGGTCGGCTGGGCGCCTCAGCCCGACCTGGAGACCGTACGGGTGCCGCCGAGCTTCGCGCACGCGGTCATCGAATCCTTCAAGGGTTCTCTCATCACGGCGTCCCGGGCGGTCGAGCTCATGCGCGGCCAGATCGAGGCACCCGACCTGCCCGTCCGCGACGACCCGGACGTCGAGCTGTGAGCGGTTCCGGACCGGATCGCGTCCTGGTCTTCGACGCGATGTGCCTGGTGCACTTCACCCTCGCCGAACGCCTGGACGTGCTGCGCGACCTGTTGACGGGTATCACGTGCCTGACCACGCACGTCGTCCGTGAGGAGGTGCGCGCGGGGTGCAAGCGGCATCCGATTCTGGAGGCCGTGCTCGACGCTGACTGGCTCGGGCTGGCGAAGCTCGACTCGTTGCACGAGATCAGGTGCTTCGCCAAGTGGGTGCGGCGGGTCGGCTCGTCGGAGCGCGACCTCGGAGAGGCAAGCGTCTTCTCCGCCGCCGAACTGGCCGGCGGGATGGCCATCACCGACGATCAGGCCGCCGTGGCCGTGGGAAGAGCCCATGGACTCGAGGTCCACGGCACGGTGTGGCTGCTCGCCTGTGCGGTCAGGACCGGCAAGCTCAACGAGGTGGCGGCCGGGAACATCGTGGACGGGCTGCGGGAGACGGGGATGCGTCTGCCGTGTACGGGTGCGAGCTTCGGGGGCTTCGTTCGTCGTAACGGGGTCGGTTGAGAGTCAGTCGGCGGGTGGGAAGGCGGTGGCGAGGCTGAGGTGGCGCCAGCGGGCTGCTTCCTCGGCGCGGGCTTGGGAGGACTGGTCGGCGAGGGTCAGGGCGTCCTCGCCCATGAGGAGGCGGAGCGGGGGGTCGTCCAGCGTGACGACGTCGAGGAGGATGCGGGCGGCGCGGGCCGGGTCGCCAGGGGCCGAGCGGTCGAAGCCGGCGCGGCGGTGGTTCATGGCGCCGACGGTCTGCTCGTAGTCGGGGCCGACCTGCGGGATGTGCATGGACGAGCCGGCCCAGTCCGTACGGAACGCGCCGGGCTCGACGATGGTGACCTTGACGCCGAACGGCTTGACCTCGTTGTTGAGCACCTCGGAGAAGCCTTCGACGGCGAACTTCGCCGACTGGTACGCCCCCAGCCCAGGCGAGCCGCCCACCCGGCCCCCGATCGAGGAGAACTGGATGAAGTGGCCCGAGCGCTGGGCGCGCAGGACGGGCAGGGCAGCCTTGGTGACGTTGACGACGCCGTAGAAGTTGGTCTCGATCTGGGCGCGGAAGTCGTCGTCGGGGGTCTCCTCGATGGGTGAGGAGTTGGCGTAGCCGGCGTTGTTGACGACGACGTCGAGCCGGCCGAACGCGGTGACCGCCTCCTGGACGGCGGCGCGGGCGGCGGCGGCGTCGGTGACGTCGAGGGCGAAGATGCGGGCGCGGTCGCCGTACCGCTGGACGAGGTCGTCGAGCCGGCGCGGGTCGCGGGCGGTGGCGAGCACGTGGTCGCCGCGCTCCAGCGCGGCCTCGGCGAGGGCGCGGCCGAAGCCGCGCGAGCTGCCGGTGATGAGCCAGGTGGTGGTGGTCATGGTGGTCCTCACGGGATAAGTGCCACTTCGATGTGGCATTAATTTAGGTATATGAAACGGGAGTGCTTCTGTCAAAGAGGTATGTGTCACAGTGCGCGTAGACTGAACGGGTGATGAGAGCCGACGCCGCGCGTAACCTGCGGGCGGTCCTGCGTACGGGCGCCCGCCTGCTGGCCGAGGACCCGGCGACGAGCATGAGCGCCATCGCCGCCGCGGCCGGGGTCGACCGCAGGACCGTCTACCGTCGCTTCCCCACCCGCGAGGCGCTGCTCGCCGCCGTCTTCCAGACCAAGCTCGACGGCTCGGAGCGGGTGCTCGACGAGGCCAGGCTGGTGGAGGCGCCCGTGGCGGTGGCGCTGCACCGTTACGTCGAGGGCATCGTCCCGGTCAGCAGGGAGTGGCCGGTGGACATGCGGCGGATGATGCGCGCCGACCCGACGGCCGACGTGCGGCGGAGCGAGCAGAGCGCACGGCTCGACCGGTTCGTACGGCGGGCCGCCGACGAGGGGCTGATCCGCGGCGACGTGCCGGTGGCGTGGGCCCGCGCGATGCTGGACGACCTCGTCGACACCGCCGCCCACCGCTTCCCCGACCTCGACCCGCCGCGGGCCGCCGACCTGGTCGTGCGGAGCTGGCTCGGCGGCGTCGGCCACGGCTGATCCGGTCACAACGGGAGGGCACGGCTGATCCGCTCGCGACGGGAGAGCGCGGCTGATCCGCTCGCGACGGGAGAGCGCGGCTGATCCGCTCGCGACGTGAGGGCAGCGCTGGTCCGCTCACAACGCGAGAGGTGGATTTGTGCGTCTCTACCTGGGGAAATCGTGGATTGCGGGCGGGAAAGCGATCACCGTAAGGTGAGGCGTCCCGACCCGAGCGGAGTGGTGATGCGCGAGCCGGAGCCGACGGCGGCTGATCAGTGGTCCACCTGGCCGACCGAGCCCGAGCTGCCGGGCTGCTGGCCGGGGCTCGGCGACGAGCATCGCGGTGACGGGTTCCACATCGACCGCAAGGGCGTCAGGAGCGTCGCGGGGCAGATCGTCGGCCTGTCGTTCGGCATGCAGCGCTTCGACGGGGTCCAGGACGCCGGCCCCGGCGTGCCCGAGGGCGAGTGGCTGCTGCCGTACCACCTCGGCCTGATGCTCTCCTCGGCCGCGCACGCCGTGGACGTGTTCTGGCGGGACCTGCACGCCGAGGTCGGCGTGGCCGGCCTGCTGATCGAGCGCGCGTCGTCCCGCTACGACCTCGCCGACGACCCCAAGCTCGGCGACGTCCCCGACTCCACCCTGAGGGAGCGGCTGCCGATCACGGGCGACCGCAACCACCTGAGCGACCTCTACCCGAACGGCAGCATCGACCTGAAGCTGCCCGGCACGTCGTACGACGTCGGCCACCTGACGGCGAGTCAGGCGCAGTGGAGCGTGTCCACCCTGCCCGGCGCCGCCGGCGCCGCCGGCATGATCTTCGGACGGATGCCGGAGCCGCTGGTCGACCTGGCGAACCTGCTGCTCCGCCGGGCCCAGGACCTGCGCGACGCCCCCTGGTACGGCGCCGCCGCCGACCGGGCGCAGGGCGTGCTGCGGCAGATCCACGCCAACGCCACCGCGCTGGCCGCCGTCTCCGGCCGGCTGGACGCCGCGGCCCGCTCGTACGTCGAGATCAGCGACTGGTGCAGGAAGAACTTCGAGCGGGTGGCCGACCCCGATCGGGGCGTCCTGCACGAGACCTTCGACTTCGGCGGCACGCCGGACAGCCGGGCACGAGACTTCCTCGCGCGGGCGAACAGCGCGTACGTGGAGGTCTACGACAGCATGCCCAAGCGGATCGCCGAGGACCTCCCGGGGCTCCAGGTGACCGACCGGGACGTGGGCGCGGAGGGCAGGAGGTTTCTCGAGCTGCGGCTCCGTGCCGAGAAGAGCCTGGCCGACAACCTGGCGGACGGCCCGCAGTGGTGGGTGGACCACGAGGAGGTCTTCGAGGGACGCCGGCAGGCGGAGAAAGAATACGGTTGAGCACGCGCCGTGAAATCAGGCGCCAACCCGGAATGAACCACCGCTTTCCATCCGGCGGCCGTCGGCACAGGCAGGTGGACACGGCGAAACGAAAAAAGGATATTGGAAGGAAAGCGGAGGTGTTTTCATGCGCGTACGCCTTGACCATCTCGTCTGCTGGGTCTCCGATCAGCTCGTCTCGCTGCATTTCTACGAGCGCGTGATCGGGCTGCCCGGGGTGCGGGCCGAGGAGTTCCGTGAGGGGAAGGCACCGTTTCCCAGCGTGCGGATCACGCCGACGTGCATCCTCGACCTGATGTCCTTCGAGGTGACGCGGGGCGTGGACGAGGGCACCGGGGTGCACGGCAGCGCCGGGCACCAGATCAACCATTTCTGTCTGGCGTTCGGGAAAGAGGATTTCGATGCCCTCAAGCTGCGCCTCAAGAAACACCGGGTGGAGATCACCGGCACCGGCACGAACTCGTTCGGCGCGCAGGGCATCGCGCCGGAGACTATCTATTTTCCTGATCCGGACGGGAACGTGATCGAGGCCCGATACTACGAGTGAGCCTGGCGCGTACGGCGCGGCGTGCGACGGGGCCCATGTCCTCCAGGGCCGTCACCAGCACCGCCAGCTGTTCGAGCGCGTCGAGCGCCTGGGCCGCGCCGTCGCCGTCGACGCCCTCGTAGAGCTCAAGCCCCACGAACGCCGCCGCCGTGGCCTTGGCCAGCCCCGCGACGTCCACGAACTCGGCCAGCGGCGAGTTCGCCAGCACCCGCGCGAGCGCCTGCTCGACCTCGGCGATCCACAGGTTGAGCCCGGCGACCACGGCGGGCGCCAGCTTGTCGTCGGTCTGGCTGCCGGCGAGGAGCTGCGCCAGCGCCGCCACGTTGCCCTCGGCGGCCTCTTCCGCGTGTACCTCGCGGCCGAGGTCGAGCAGCTCGCGCAGGGTGGTGACGGCGGCGAAGCGGTCGCGGTAGCGCTCGACGCGGCGGGTCGAGCCGTGGGCGCAGGCGGCCGACAGGAGCTGGTCGACGCTGCCGAAATGGTAGAAGACCAGCGCCTGGTTGACGCCGGCCGCGGCGGCGATGGCGCGTGCCGACGCGCCGGAGATGCCCGACGTGCTGAGCGTCTCCAGCGCCGCTTCGAGCAGCTTCGTACGTGTGTCGGCCACCGCTTCCACTCCGTGCCGGTCAACGACGGGCGTCCTCCCGTCTGGGCCTCACGCTAGCGGGAACGCCGTGCTCCGCGACGTCCACGTACGAGACGGTGAAGCTGCCCCAGTAGCCGAAGACGCGGCCGAGCCACGGGTTCGACACGGTCACCGCGATCCTGAACCGCTCGGCCTGGTCGTCGTAGTGCTCGGTGACGACGGCGGTGCCGGTGGCGGCGGCGGGCAGCGGCACCGCCAGCGGGCCGAGCAGGCGCTGGCGGCCCGAGCGGATGACCAGGCCGCCCCTGTCGTCCACGGAGAGCGCCAGGGGGACGGCGAGGTGCTGGTGGGTGCCCAGGTAGTCGACGATCTCTCCTTGGGCGGGGTCGTAGATCATGGTGGCGTCGAAGCGGCTGCTGGGGAAGGCGCGGACGAAGGTGACGGTCTCGCGGCCGTAGGAGTCGGCGTACGGGTAGTTCTCGATGGTGAACGGCAGGTTCGTGCCGGTGTCGGTGGCGAGGATGTTGCGGCGGCGGCCCAGGGAGAGGAACGGGCGGACGACGGGGCCCGCGTTCCAGACCCGGTTCATCACGCCGGTGCCGACGCAGGCCTCTCCTGAGTCGAGCCCGACGCCGAAGCGGCGCTGGAGCTGGGGGTGGAGGCGGTCGAAGCGGGTGCCGAGCGCGCGCTGGAAGATCGATGGCATGGCGGCTCCTGACGTTCGGGGCGGTGACGGTGGTGACGGTGGTGGTGGCGTAGGCAGCGGCGGGCTGCGGGGGTGCCGGGGAGCGGCGGCCAGAGCAGGGCGGCGATGAGCACGGTCAGGGTCGCCCAGAGGGGGAGTGCGCAGCCGGCCGCGATGACGGCGGACGCGCGGACGGCGACCTCCCCGAGCGCCCGCCGCAGCAGGCGCTCGGGGGTGACGCCGGTCTCCAGCGACAGGCGCAGCCGGTCGAAGGACCAGGCGGTGGCCCACCACATGAGGCGGCGGGGCAGCAGGCGGGGGCGGTAGTCGTAGGAGGTGAGGAAGCGCGTGCCGGCGGGGGTGGGCAGGTAGCGCCAGTAGCCCGCGCCTGAACGGATCGGCGAGAGCGGGTGGGTGGAGCCGAAGCGCAGCGCCGACGTACGGGTGCCGTCGGCGGCGTGCCGGTCGCCCGAGGCGATGGCCGTGCCGCTGATCCCCAGCGTCGAATAGCGCAGGCGGCCGGAGCCGAGCGCGGTGATGCGGCCGAAGCGCAGGTCCCAGCGCTGGTGCTGGTCCAGGTTCTGGGTGGCCTGCCAGATCCGGTCGATGTCGGCGCTGATCAGGGTCTCGACGTAGAGGCGCATGGCGCATGTCCCGGTGTTTTTGAGCGACTGCTTAAGGCGACCGTACGACGATTTGAGCGGTCGCTCAAGTCCACGGAAGTGTCGGACTCGTCTGGTACACAGGCGGCATGGGTGTGACCGTGGATGAGTTCCTTGAGCTGCTGGACGAGTTGCCCGAGGTGCGCACCAACCATGCGGGCGAGTGGATCGGCCTCAAGGTGCGTGGCAAGGGCTTCGGCTACCTGTGGGAGGCCACCGAGACCGTCGGGCTCAAGGCGACCATCGAGGAGCAGATCGCGCTGGTCAACGAGCGGCCCGAGGTGTTCGAGGTGCAGTTCACCGCTGGGCGGTTCGGCTGGGTCGTGGTGCACCTCGACAAGATCGACGCCGACGAGCTGCTTGAGCTGGTGGCCGAGGCGTGGTGCCTGACCGCGCCCAAGCAGCTCGTGGCCGACTTCGAGGCGAACCACCCGATCGGGCAACGGGTGCAATCCGGGTAATCTCGGGCAGCGTGACCTTCGTGAACGTCCGCCTGCGCGCGTGGCGCGACGACGACGCCCCCGCCGTGCTGCGCGCCTTCCAGGCCCCCGACCTGCGCCGGCAGGCTTCCTTCCCGGTCGTCACGCTCACCGACGCCCGCGGGTGGATCGCCTCCTGGGAGGGGGCCGGCCACGCCTTCGCGATCGTGGAGGGAGATCGGGTTGTCGGCAACGTCGCGGTGACCAGGATCGACGATCATCGCAACGGCTGGGTGTCCTACTGGGTCGCACCCGAGGCGCGGGGTCGCGGGGTCGCGGTGGCGGGCGCCGAGTTGCTGGCGCAGTGGGCGTTCGAGGAGCGCGGGCTGTTCCGGCTGGAGCTGGGACACCGGACCGACAACGCGGCGTCGTGCCGGGTCGCCACCAAGGCCGGGTTCGTGGCCGAGGGGGTCGAGCGGGGGCGGCTCTCTTACGAGGGGGTGCGCTACGACGTCGAACGCCACGCCCGCCTGGCCACCGACCCCGCTCCATCACACTCGCCTGACCGCTGACCCTGCTGCGGTCGCGTCCGCCTGGCCGCTGACCCTGCTGCGGTCGCGCCTGCCTGGCTGCTGACCCTGCTCGGGCACGCTCGCTTGGTCACTGACCCACTCCGTCATGTCCCCACTGGCCCCTCGCCTGGTCACGCAGGGGTGTCCTGAACTAACCTTTTCGGGTGGACAGCGAGAGTCTGGCCGCAGCCGGGCTGCTGGCGGCCCTTGGTCGGGCGTCGGAGATTCTCGCCGAGTTACGCCACCCGTTCGTGCGCAGCGCCCCCTTCTCCTACTTCTTCCCGCCCGCGGGCGCCCGCGTCGGCACCGCGCTCACCCTGCCCGACGGGCGCGAGCTGCGCTTCGAGGTGTCGATCCTGGCGGCGGGCGGCGCCTTCCACGTCGAGGGCGGGGTCGCGGCCGAGGACGAGGGGCTGCTGACGCTGCCGCGCAAGAGCGTGCCGGGCATCCACGACGGCCTCGCCGTCTTCGAGGACTACGCGGGGGAGGTGGCGGCACCGGCGTCGCGGTTCATCGAGCAGCTGTTGGAAGAAATTGTCTGACAGCTAGACGATGACTGTCTTATTGTCTGACAATGGTCGGCATGAGAACCGGACCACTCGCCGTGGTCGGCGCCGCCGTGCTCTGGGGCACCGCGGGCACCGCTGGACTGCTCGTCTCCGCCGACTCCGTCGCCCTGGCCGCCGCCCGCCTGGTCATCGGCGGCGCCGCGCTCGCGCTCGCGGCGGGAGCCGGCCTGCGGCGCGTGCTCAGGCCGGGACTGCTGCTGGGGGCCGTGGCGGTGGCCGCGTACCAGCTGTGCTTCTTCGCGGCCGTGGGCCGCACCGGCGTCGCCATCGGCACGGTCGTCGCGATCGGCAGCGGCCCCGTCTTCACCGGGCTGCTGTCGTGGATCCTGCACGGGCGCCGCCCGAGCGGCCGGTGGACGGTCGCGACCACGGCGGCCATCTGCGGCTGCGCCGCACTGATCGTCGGCGGCCAGGCTGATGGTGGGGCTCAGGCGGGGGCGCAGGTGGTCTCCGGCGTCCTGTTCGCGCTGCTGGGCGGCCTGCTGTACGCCTTCTACGCGGTCACCGCGGCCCGCGCGATCGACGAGGGCCACGAGTCGAACGCCGTGATGGGGCTGATGTTCGGCGGCGCCGCGCTGCTCATGCTGCCGGTGCTCGCGCTGGGCGGCGTCGGCTGGCTGGCCGAGCCGCGCGCCCTGCTCGCCGTCCTCTATCTCGGCCTCGGCACCACGGCGCTGTCCTACTTCCTGTACGGCCGCGGCCTGCGCACCACGCCGGTCGCCACGGCCGCCACCCTGGCCCTGGCCGAGCCCGCCGTGGCCGCGCTGCTCGGCCTGGTCGTGCTGGGCGAGCGGCTGGCCCCGGTGTCGATCGCCGGGCTGGTGCTGCTGGGGCTGAGTCTCGTGGCGGTGGCCGTACCGGAAAGGGAGCTAGAGTCGCTGCCGTGACGTTGCCGCTCAGACCCGTCTCCACCGTCGGCGCGCTCGCCGACGCCCTGCGCAGCAGGGTGTTGTCGGGTGAGATCCCGCCCGGCACCACGCTGCCCGAGCAGGAGATCGCCGCCTCCTACGGCGTCGCCAGGCCGACCGTGCGCGAGGCGCTGGCGAGGCTGGTGCACGAGGGGCTGCTGCGCCGCGAACGCAACCGCAGCGCCTATGTCCCGGAAGTGACGCTTTCGGACCTGGAAGACCTCATGTACGTCCGCCGCCCCCTGGAGGACCTCATGGCCGGTGCGCTGGCCGGCCGGACGGTCCCCGGCGCGCAGGCCGCGCTCGACAGGATGGCCGCCCTGCCCGCCGCCGCGCCGTGGTCGGAGGCGGTGGCCGAGCACATGGCCCTGCACGAGGCGCTCATCGAGGCGGTCGGCAGCCCGCGGCTGGAGCGGCTCTACGGCGCGCTCGCGGCCGAGACCCGGCTCGGGCTGGTCCGGCTGCGCGCCGTCTACAAGGACCGTGACGTGCTCGTGGCCGAGCACCGCGAGCTGCTCGACGCGATCGCGAACGGCCCCGCGGAGGCGGCGCGGGCGGCCGTGGCGGCGCATCTCAGCCACTCCTGGGGCGGTGACTGATCTTCCGTGTGGTGCTCGCATCGGCACCTTTGAGTGCGAACCCTTGCGGGAGTGGCCCGTAACTCGCAAGAATCGCGGCCATGCACGGCAATCCGATGCCGGACTCCTACGTGTATGTCACGGAAGAGGGCGTCACTCGTCACTATGCGGACGGTAGCGTCGAGGCCCTCGCCTGGGAGGACGTGGTGGAGGTCCGTGTCGTCACCGAAGCCGGCGAAGACGTCCTCTACATCCTGCTCGACCGCCAGGGGGAGGGCTGCGTCGTGCCGCGCTCGGCCACGGACGCCACGTTTCTCGCCCGCCTGCGTTATCTGCCGGATTTCGACGTCGACCGGCTGACGCTGGCCGCCGACTCGGCGCACGACGGGGTGGTGGTGGTCTGGCGCAGCCCGGATCCGCCGTCGGCGCTGCCCGACCTCGAATACGACTAAGACGCCGTTTCGGCGCGGGCCGCCTGTCCGGTACGCCTTTCGACGCGCGCACGGCCTGCCCGGTACGGCCTTTCACGCGGCGCTGGCCGCTCACGCCCGCGTAGCGGCATCACATAACGGAAATCGACCGAAATTCCCTGGCAAAACTCTTGCCGACTCTTGCCACTTGTGGACCGTTCCGTCAACCCCTGAGCCGATCTATCAATCGTCCGATTGTGGACATATGTCGTTATTCCCCAGCTCGGAATGGATCTTTACTCTTTAGTGGGGGCCGCCGCCCTTTGTTCACGTGGGACTTGTCAACCCATGTGGTGCAAGGAACGTCAAGTTATCGCGGTGAACGGAGTTGACAGGGTGGTGCTATGAGGGTGGGGACTGGGGAGTCCGCTGTCGTGCTCCTCGAGGCCGTACCGCGCCGCGCGTCGAGCATCTGGACGCGTGCGTACTTACGGCTCCTGCTGTACGGCGACACGACCTGCGTACTCCTGGCATGCGTGTGCGTGCTGGGCATCAGGTTGCTCGCCGGGTCGTACGTTCCGGTGGCCGAGTTCCTGCTGGGAGCCGGCCTCGTCATCGCCTGGCCGATGGCGCTGACGCTGGGCGGCGCCTACCGCCAGCGCGCCAACGGGGAGGGCACGGAGGAGTTCAAAGCGGTCTTCAACGGCGGAGCCGGGCTCATGGCCGCCGTCGCGATCATGGCGTACGCCACGCAGACCGCCATCGCCCGCAGCTTCGTGATGGCGATGCTGCCGCTGGCGCTGCTGGCCACGCTGTTCTACCGCTACCGGATGCGCAAGCGCCTGCACCGCAAGCGAGCGGCGGGCGAGTACCTGCGCCAGGTGATCGCGGTCGGGCACCGGGAGTCGATACTCGACCTGGTCATGCAGTTCAGGCGGCAGCCCTACCACGGGATGCGGGTGGTGGGTGCCTGTCTGCCCGATCACGCGCCCGACCTGGACCTCGACGGCATCCCGGTGCTGGGCACGTTCGCCGACGTGGCGCGCGTGGTCGAGCGGGAGGGGGCCGACGCCGTGGCCGTGCTGGCCTGTCCCGAACTGGACGGGGCGGCGCTGCGCCGGCTGGCGTGGAGCCTGGAGAGCGCGCGTACGGACCTGTTCGTCGCGCCGGCCCTCCTCGACGTGGCAGGGCCGCGCATCAGCATCAGGCCGGTCGCCGGAATGCCACTGCTTCACGTGGAACATCCCGAGTTCGACGGCACGCGGCAGTTCGTGAAGAGCGTCTTCGACCGCGTGGTCGCCGGGCTCGCCCTGCTGCTGCTCGCGCTGCCGCTGCTGGGGGTCGCGCTGCTGATCCGCCTGACCAGCGACGGCCCCGCGCTGTTCCACCAGACCAGGGTCGGCCGGGGCGGCGGGGAGTTCCGGCTGGTCAAGTTCAGGACGATGGTCGTGGACGCGGAGAAGCTCAAGGGCGCGCTGCTGGCGGCGAACGAGTTCGACGGCGTGCTGTTCAAGATAAGGAACGATCCAAGGATCACGCGAGTAGGCGCTTTCCTGCGGAAATACTCCCTCGATGAGCTGCCGCAGCTGCTGAATGTCCTGCGCGGCGAGATGTCCCTGGTCGGCCCGCGCCCGCCGTTGCCGGAGGAGGTCGGCAAGTACGGCACCGACGTGCACCGCCGCCTCGCGGTCAAGCCCGGCATGACCGGCCTGTGGCAGGTCAGCGGCCGCTCCGACCTGACCTGGGAGGAGTCCGTACGCCTCGATCTGCGTTACGTGGAGAACTGGTCGCTCATCCTCGACCTGCAGATCCTGTGGAAGACCTGGTCGGTCGTCACCCGCGGAGAAGGGGCTTACTAGCGGTGAAAGCACTCGTGCTCGCCGGAGGGTCGGGCACCCGGCTGAGACCCATCACGCACACCTCGGCCAAGCAACTGGTCCCCGTCGCCAACAAGCCGGTGCTCTTCTACGGCCTGGAGGCGATCGCCGAGGCGGGCATCACCGAGCTGGGGCTGGTCGTCGGCGACACGCAGGCGGAGATCGAGGCGGCGGTCGGCGACGGGTCGGCGTTCGGGCTGCGGGCGACGTACCTGCGGCAGGAGGCGCCGCTCGGGCTGGCGCACGGCGTGCTGATCGCCAGGGAGTTCCTGGGCGACGAGGACTTCGTCATGTACCTCGGCGACAACTTCATCGTCGGCGGCATCAGCGATCTGGTGGGCCGCTTCGCGCGGGAACGTCCGGCCGCGCGGATCATGCTCACCAAGGTCGCCGACCCGCGCCAGTTCGGGGTGGCCGAGCTGGACGCCGAAGGCCGGGTGATCGGGCTGGAGGAGAAGCCGGAGCGGCCCAAGAGCGACCTGGCCCTGGTCGGCGTCTACCTGTTCAGCCCGGCCGTGCACGACGCGGTCGCGGAGCTGAAGCCGTCGTGGCGGGGCGAGCTGGAGATCACCGACGCCATCCAGTGGCTCATCGAGGCGGGGCTGCGGGTGGAGTCCTCGCTCATCTCCGGATACTGGAAGGACACCGGCAACGTCACCGACATGCTGGAGGTCAACCGGCTCGTGCTGGAATCGGTCGAGCGCAGCGTCGGAGGGCGGGTGGACGCCGGCAGCGAGCTGATCGGGCGGGTGGTCCTCGAACCGGGCGCGGTGGTCGAGCGCTCGCGGGTGGTCGGCCCCGCCATCATCGGCGCGGGCGCGCTCGTCCGCGACAGCTACGTCGGGCCGTTCACCTCCATCGGCGCCGCCTGCACGGTCACCGGCAGCGAGATCGAGTACTCGATCGTGCTGCCGCGAGCGTCGATCGCCGGGGTCGGCCGCATCGAGGCGTCGCTGATCGGCCACGACGTCGAGGTCACCCCGGCGCCCAACACGCCAAGAGCCCACCGCCTCGTGCTGGGCGATCACAGCAAGGTACAGATCATTTCATGACAAGAGTCCTGGTGACGGGGGGCGCGGGGTTCATCGGCTCGCACTTCGTCCGCACCCTTCACGACGCGTACGTGACCGTGCTCGACCTGCTCACCTACGCCGGCGACCGGGCCAACCTCGACGGGGTGCGCCACGAGTTCGTGCACGGCGACATCTGCGACCCCGAGCTGCTCGCCCGCGTCGTGCCCGGCCACGACCTGGTGGTGAACTTCGCCGCCGAGTCGCACGTGGACCGCTCGATCGAGGGCGCCGCCGCGTTCATGCGCACCAACGCGCTCGGCACGCAGACGCTGCTCCAAGCCTGCCTGGACGCCGGGGTGCCGAAGGTGGTGCAGGTGTCCACCGACGAGGTCTACGGGTCGATCGACGTCGGCTCGTGGGACGAGAGCGCGCCGCTGCGGCCGCGCTCGCCGTACGCGGCGTCGAAGGCGAGCGGCGACCTGATCGCGCAGGCGTACGCCATCACCCACGGCCTGAACGTGTCGATCACCCGGTGCGGCAACAACTACGGCCCCGGGCAGTATCCGGAGAAGATCATCCCGTTGTTCGTCACCCGGCTGCTCAGCGGCGGCACCGTGCCGCTCTACGGCGACGGCGGCAACGTCAGGGACTGGGTGCACGTCGAGGACCACTGCGCCGGCATCCGGCTGGTCGCCGAGAAGGGCGAGCCCGGCGAGGTCTACCACATCGCCGGCACCGCTGAGCTGACCAACAAGGAGCTGACCGCGCGGCTGCTGGAGGCGTGCGGGTGCGGCTGGGACCGGGTCGAGTACGTCGCCGACCGTAAGGGCCACGACCGCAGGTACTCGCTGGACGACAGGAAGCTGCGGGCGCTCGGCTACCGGCCGGAGATCCCGTTCGACAAAGGGCTGCGCGAGACCGTCCGCTGGTACGCCGAGCATCGGGACCGGTGGAGCGCGTGATCGCCCGCTTACGCCGGGAGGCGGCATGAGGTGGCTCATCACCGGGGGCGGCGGCATGCTGGCCACCGACGTGCTCGACCGGGCGGCGCTGACCGGGGAGCCGGTGCTCGCGCTCGGCCGCTCGGAGCTCGACGTGTCCGACCGGCGGGCCGTCCGCGACTTCGTGTGCGCCTACCGGCCGCGCGTGGTGGTCAACTGCGCCGCGTGGACGGCGGTGGACGACGCCGAGGCCCACCCCGACGCGGCCCTGCGCGTCAACGGGCGGGCGGTGGGCTGGCTGGCCGAGGCGTGCTCGCGGGCCGGGGCGCGGTTGGTGCACGTCTCCACCGACTACGTCTTCGACGGCACCTCGCCGCTGCCCTATCGGGAGGACGCGCCTGCGGCGCCGGTCAACGCGTACGGGCGGAGCAAGCGGGCGGGGGAGCTGGCGGCCCTTGAGCACGGGCACTACGTGGTGCGCACGGCCTGGCTCTACGGCGCCGCCGGGCCGAACTTCGTCCGGACCATGATCGGGCTGCCCGCTGAGCGGGACACCGTGGACGTCGTGGACGACCAGCGCGGCCAGCCGACGTGGACGGCCGACCTGGCCGACTACCTGGTGCGCCTGGCGCAGTCCGACCTGCCGCCCGGCGTCTACCACGGCACCAGCGCGGGCGAGACGACCTGGTACGGCCTGGCCAGGGAGATCTTCACGCTGCTCGGCCGCGACCCGGAGAGGGTGCGTCCCGTGCCGTCGGAGGCGTTCCCCCGCGCGGCCCGCCGCCCGGCCAACAGCGTCCTCGCCCACACCCGCGCGGACCCGCTCCGCCACTGGCGCGACGCCTTGCACGCCGCCTGGCCGGTCCTGACCCGCGGCCGCCGGTGCAGCACCGTGTAGCGGCGTGGCCGCATCCGGCCACGTCAGCGGGGCTGTGGGGTGTCACGTTTCCGGGGCTGGGAGCGATATTCCAGGGACACCCAGGGGGACGGATGACGAAATTTCCGGATCGGACCGGCAGAAAAGCGTTATTCGGCACCGTGCTGGACGCCCTGACCATGAGCCAGGTGATCGAGCGCTGCGTGGCGGCCGTGGCGGAGCGGCGTCCGCTGACCATCGGCGTGGTGAACGCCGCCAAGGTCGTCAACATGCGCACCGACGCGGGCCTGCGGCGGTCGGTGCTGGACAGCGACCTCGTCCTGGCCGACGGGCAGTCCGTGGTGTGGGCGGCACGGGTGCTCGGCCACCGGGTCCCCGAGCGGGTCGCGGGCATCGACCTGTTCACGGAGCTGATGGCCGAGGGCGGCCGGCGCGGCTTCAGGGCGTATTTCCTCGGGGCGACCGACGAGGTGCTCGCCGACATGCTGGCCGAGGTGCGCCGCCGCTACCCGGGGCTGGCCGTGGCCGGCTCGCGCAACGGCTACTTCCCTGACGAGGAGTCGGGACGGGTGGCGGCCGAGATCGCCGCGTCCGGGGCCGACCTGCTGTTCCTCGGCATCACCTCGCCGAAGAAGGAGATCTTCATCCGCGAGTGGGGCCCGAGCACGGGCGCGTGGGTGATCCACGGGGTGGGCGGCTCGTTCGACGTGCTGGCCGGGCGTACCAGGCGGGCGCCGGTGCGCTGGCAGCGGCTCGGTCTGGAATGGCTCTACCGCATGGTGCAGGAGCCGGCCAGGCTCGGCCCCCGGTACGTGCGGACCAACGGCAGATTCCTGCTCCTGGTGCTCCGGGAGTGGGCCGGTGTCAGACGCAGGATCGAGGAGACGACGTGACGGATCACCGGATCGCTCTGCTGAGCTCCGGACATCAGGACTTCGTGACCGGCATGGTGGACCTCGCGGTACGCGGGCTGCCCCCCGCGTACGAGGACGGCGAGTTCGTGTTCACCCGCCGCGCCAGGCGAGAGCCAGGCGGCACGTGGACGGCGGTGCCGGAGGGACGCAGCATCCGTTACGCGGCGATCGTCGCGCTCGGCGTGGCCGCTCTCGACGAGCACCGGCAGCGCGCCGCCCTGGCCGGCGACGACGTGCACGACCTGGTGGGCGCCCTGGTCAAGCGGCTGCCCGAGGTGAGCGGCGTCGGGGACGCGGCGCTGATCTGCTGGGCGGCGGCCGAGACGGGCCACGCGGACCTCGGCAGGGCGCTCGACCGGCTGGACGAGCTGGACACCGCACCTCATCTGCACACCGTCGAGGCCGCGTGGGCGCTGGCCGCCCTGGTCGCGGCCAGGGTGGGGGACGCGCGCCTGGAACGTGCCCGCGCACGCCTGCTCGGCGGCCTGACCGGCAACCGCCTCTATCCGCACGCGCTCGGCGAAGGGCCGCTGGTGCCGCGTTACCGCGCCCACGTCGGCTGCTTCGCCGACCAGGTCTATCCGCTGCAGGCGCTGGCCAGGCTGCACGCGGCCACCGGCGACGACGCGGCGCTGAACGCCGCCGAGCAGGTGGCGCGGGGCATCTGCGCCGCCCAGGGGCCGGACGGCGAGTGGTGGTGGCACTACGACGCGCGGACGGGGTCGCTGGTCGAGGGCTTCCCGGTCTACTCCGTGCACCAGCTCTCCATGGGGCCGATGGCGCTGCTCGACCTGGCCGACGCGGGCGGCACCGCGTACGTGGCCGAGATCGAGAAGGGGCTCGGCTGGATGATGGCGCGGCCCGGGTTCGTGCGCGACGACCTCGCGCTGACCTGGCGCAAGGAGGCCAGGAACGACCCGCGCAAGCTCGTACGCGGCCTGCGCGCGGCGGCGACGGGCGTGCACCGGGGGCTGCGGCTCGGGGTGCTCGACCGGCTCTACCCGCCGGTGGCCGTGGACCGGGAGTGCCGGCCGTACGAGCTGGGCTGGCTGCTCTACGCATGGCTGACCAGAAGCGGACAAACATCGTGACTTCCGGCTAATTGCATGCGATAGATCGAATTCCGGGCTCGGGGGAGTTTCGCTCTTGGAGGGGGTCCTCGTGGTGAGACGGCTTTGCCGTGCGCTCTTATCCACCCTGTCAGCCACAGTGCTGATCACTACCGGTCTGGTGTTCGTCGCCTCGCCCGCAGCGCAGGCGCTGCCCGCCAGCTTTCAGCGGCAGGTCGTCTTCAGCGGGCTGACCAATCCGTCGAACATCGAGTTCGCCTCCGACGGCCGGGTGTTCGTGGCCGAGAAGAGCGGCCTGATCAAGGTCTTCGACTCGCTGAGCGACACCACGCCGAGCGTCTACGCCGACCTGCGCACGCAGGTGCACAACTTCTGGGACCGCGGCCTGCTCGGCCTGGCCCTGCACCCCGACTTCCCCGCCGACCCGCGCATCTACGTCCTGTACTCCTACGACGCCGTGCCAGGCGGCACCGCGCCGCGCTGGGGCTCGCCCGGCGCGACCGCCGACCCCTGCCCGACCCCGCCCGGCCCGACCGGCGACGGCTGCCTGATCACCGGCCGGCTGTCCACGCTGACGCCGTCGGGCACGGGCGGCGCGATCGTCGAGACGCCGCTGATCACCGACTGGTGCCAGCAGCACCCCAGCCACTCGGTCGGCGACCTCGCGTTCGGCCCCGACGGCATGCTGTACGCCAGCGGCGGCGACGGCGCCAGCTTCAACTTCGCCGACTACGGCCAGGACAACCTGACCGGCTCCGACATCACGCCGGACAACCCGTGCGGCGACCCGCCCTCGCCGGTGGGCACCGCGCTCACCCCGCCGGCCGCCGAGGGCGGCGCGCTGCGCTCGCAGGACCCGCGCACGACCGGCGACCCGACGGCGCTGAACGGCACCACGATCAGGATCGACCTGGACACCGGCGCCGCCGCCCCCGGCAACCCGAACGCCGGCAGCAGCGACCCCAACCTCGCCAGGATCGTCGCCTACGGCCAGCGCAACCCGTTCAGGATCACGATCAGGCCGGGCACCGGCGAGGTCTGGGCCGGTGAGGTCGGCTGGAACATCTATGAGGAGATCAACCGCATCCCCGACCCGACGGGCCCGGTGCGCAACTTCGGCTGGCCCTGCTACGAGGGCGCTAGCCGCCAGGGCGGCTACGACAACCTCAACCTGACCCTCTGCGAGAACCTGTACGCGGCGGGGTCGTCGGCCCACACGCCGCCGTACTTCGCGTGGAGCCACAACTCCAGGCCGGCGCCGAACGACCCGTGCCCGTCCGGCGGCTCGTCCTCCAGCGGCGTGGCCTTCTACGAGGGCGGGAACTACCCGCCGGGCTATGACGGGGCGCTGTTCTTCTCCGACTACAGCCGCTCGTGCGTGTGGGTGATGACCAAGGGCGCGAACGGCCTGCCCGACCCGGCCACCATCGCCACGTTCGACTCCGGCATCCCGGCGGTGGAGCTGGAGACGGGGCCGGGCGGCGACCTGTTCGCGGTCGACTACACCAACGGGCGCATCGTGCGCTACCTGTACGACAACACGCCCCCGACCGCGGTCATCGGCGCCAGCGCCACCTCAGGCAGCGCCCCGCTCACGGTGAACTTCACCTCGACGGGCTCGGGCGACGCCGACGGCGACCCGGTCACGTTCCGCTGGGACCTCGACGGCGACGGCGACTTCGACGACTCCACCGCGGCGAGCCCGTCGCACACCTACACCCAGCCCGGCTCGTACGTGGTCAAGCTGCGGGTGGACGACGGCCGCGGCGGCCAGGGCGACGCGACGGTGACGATCAACGTGAACAACACGGCGCCGGTCGCCGCCATCACGACCCCGTCGGCCGGCGACAAGTGGGCGGTCGGCGACACGGTGACGTTCTCCGGCACCGGCACCGACGCCCAGGACGGCTCGATCCCCGGCTCCCGGATGTCGTGGCGGCTGATCCTGCACCACTGCCCGAGCACCTGCCACGAGCACGAGATCACCACCTACACCGGCGCGAGCGGCTCGTTCGCCGCTCCCGACCACGAGTACCCGTCGCACCTGGAGCTCAGGCTGACCGTCACGGACGCGCACGGGCTCACCGACACCGCGAGCGTGCTGCTGCAGCCGAAGACGGTCGAGCTGACCTTCCAGACCGAGCCGGCCGGGCTGCAGCTGGGCTTCAACGGCGAGCAGACGATCGCGCCCTTCACCAGGACGGTGATCGCAGGCTCGCACAACTCGATCTCCGCGCCGTCGCCGCAGAGCGCCGACGGCCGGTCGTACACGCTGGAGTCCTGGTCGGACGGCGGCGCGGCGACGCACAACGTGACCGCGCCCGCCACGGCGGCGACGTACACGGCGACCTACGAGGAGGCTGAGGCCCCCGAGGGCCTGGTGGCCGCGTACGGGATGAACGCCGGCACCGGGACGGCCGTCACCGACGCCTCCGGCGCGGGCAACGACGGGACCGCCGCGAACACCTCGTGGGCCGTGACCGGCAAGTACGGCCAGGCGCTGACCTTCAACGGCACCTCCAGCTGGGTCACCGTGCCCGACGACGGCTCGCTCGACCTGACGGACGGCATGACGCTGGAGGCGTGGGTGCGGCCGACCACGGTCGCGGGCTGGCGGACGGTGCTGATGAAGGAGTTCGGCGCCGACCTGTCGTACGCGATGATGGGCAGCGGCGGCAGCGGCCCCGGCGCGTTCGTCCACACCGCGTCGGGAGCCAACGCCCAGGCTCCGGGGAACCTGCCGCTGAACACGTGGAGCCACCTGGCCGCGACCTACGACGGGACGACGCTGCGGATGTACGTCAACGGCACGCAGGTGGCCACCAACCTGACGGCAGGCAACCTGCGCGTCGGCACGGGCCCGCTGCGCATCGGCGGCAACAGCGGCTCCGGCGAGCACTTCGGCGGCCAGATCGACGAGGTACGCGTCTACGACAAGCCGCTCAGCCCGGCCGAGATCGCGATCGACATGAACACCCCGGTCGGCCAGCAGGGCTCGCCCGACACGCAGCCGCCCACCGCGCCCGGCTCGCTGACGGCGGCGGGCGGCCCCGGCAGCGTCCAGCTCTCCTGGACGGCCGCCACCGACGACAACGGCGTGACCGGCTATACCGTGCACCGCTCGGAGACGGCCGGGTTCACCCCCTCGGGGGCCAACCAGGTGGGCTCGACGGCGGGCACGTCGTTCACCGACTCCGGGGTCGCGGCGGGCACGTACCACTACCGCGTGGTGGCCTTCGACGGGGCCGGCAACATAGGCCCGTCGTCGGGTGAGGCGTCGGCGGTGGTGACGGAGCCGCCGGGCGGGGACGGGCCGGTGGCCGCCTACGGGATGGACGCCGGGTCGGGCACCACCGTGGCGGACACCTCGGGTGGCCATGACGGCACGGCGACGGCCACGACCTGGACGGCCGGCAGGTACGGGCAGGCGCTGACGTTCGACGGCTCGTCCAGCTGGGTCACGGTGGCCGACGCGCCCGCGCTGCGGCTCACCGACGGCATGACCGTGGAGGCGTGGGTGCGGCCGACGACCGTCACGGGCTGGCGGACGGTGGTGATGAAGGAGTTCGGGGCCGATCTGGCGTACGCGCTGATGGGCAGCGGCGGCAGCGGCCCCGGCGCGTTCGTCCACACCGCGTCGGGAGCCAACGCCCAGGCCCCGGCCAACCTGCCGCTGAACACCTGGAGCCACCTGGCGGCCACCTACGACGGGACGACGCTGCGGATGTACGTCAACGGCACGGAGGTCGCCACCAACGTCATCGGCGGCGACCTGCGGACCGGCACGGGCCCGCTGCGCATCGGCGGCAACGGCGGCTCGGGCGAGCACTTCGGCGGCCAGATCGACGAGGTGCGGATCTACGCCAGGGCGCTCACCCCGGCCGAGATCGTCACCGACATGAACACGCCTGTCACATGACCGGATCAGCTCCTGCTGCTCTCGTCGCGCAGCCAGGTGGTGTAGTCGCCCGCGCGGATCGCGCGGGCGGCCCGCCGCCTGGCGAGCACGGCGACCAGGGCGAACAGCGCCGCCGCCGGGGCCAGCCACGGCCGCCTCGCCACGATGGCGAGCAGGTCGCGCGCCCCCGTGCGCTCGCCGGCCGTGGCGGCGGCCTGCTCCAGCTCGCTCACGCTGGTGACGGCCCGCACCCGGCGGCGCATCAGGTCGGCGAACGTGCGCGGCGGCCTGATCACGGCGCGGGCCCCGGGCACGATCACCCGCTCGCCTGGCTCGAACGCGAGCGAGGCGGCGAGGTCGTCGGCCATCGCGGGCGGCAGCGCCCTGATGCGCGCGTTGCCCTCCTCGCCGACCGCGATGACGCCGCGGCCGAACAGCCCGGCGCGCACGTGCGGCAGCCGCGTCCAGATCGCGTAGTAGGCGCGGACCGTCCAGGGGCGGCCGGTCATGGGCAGGTCGCGTTCAGGGGCGGCGGCGAGCGGGCCGCCCGGCGCGGACAGGGCCGCCGCGAGCGCGCGGGCGGCGGCGGTGCTCAGCTCGATGTCGGCGTCCACGTACAGGCGGGGGTAGCCTCGGGCGGCGGCGTCGCCGAGCCGCAGTGCCTCGCGCTTGGACGGCACCGGCGTCGTCAGGACGCGCACGCCGTGGGAACGTGCCACTCCCTCGGTGTCGTCGGTGCACCCGTTGGCGACCACCACGACGTCGAACTCGCCCGGCGCCGCCTGCGCGAGCAGGCCGCCGAGCAGCCGGCCGAGCACCGCGGCCTCGTTGTGCGCCGGGACGACGACGCTCACCATGACGGGAGGCTCCCCGCGTCGAGCGCCTGCTTGAGCGTGGGCGCGGCGGCGTCCTTGGCCGACAGCAGAGGCTCGCCGTCCAAGGGCCACTCGATGCCGAGATCGGGGTCGAGGGGGTGGACGCCGTGCTCGCGGGCCGGGTCGTAGGGCGTGGAGCAGAGGTAGACGACCGTGGCGGACTCGCTCAGCGCCAGGAACGCGTGGCCGAGGCCCTCGCCGATGTAGAGGCCGTGCCGGGACTCGTCGTCCAGCCGTACGGACTCCCAGCGGCCGAAGGTGGGCGAGCCGGCGCGCACGTCCACGACCACGTCGAGCACCGCGCCCGCCGCGCAGGTCACGTATTTCGCCTGGCCGGGCGGCACGTCGGCGAAGTGCACGCCGCGCAGGACGCCGCGCCTGGAGACGGAGCAGTTCACCTGGGCCAGGTCCATCGAGTGACCCAGGGCCTCGCGGAGGTCGGCGGCGCGGAAACTCTCCAGGAAATCGCCGCGGTGGTCGCTGTGGATGCGGGGGGTGTGCAGCAATGCCCCATCGATGCTCAGGCGTTTCATGCAGACACTTGTAACACTCTTTGCCGACTATCCGAAGTACGTCTGTGGGTGGATATAGGGGGAAATCGTGCCATTAACGGGTGGGATCCATCGATGACGACACCGTGCCGCTTGTGCGGGGCGAAAGACCTGGTCAGCGTGGTGGATCTGGGGGCGACGCCGCCCTGTGAGCTTTTTCTCACCGCCGAACGCCTTGACGAACCCGAGACCACGTATCCGTTGCACCTCCGTGTGTGCACGCAGTGCTGGCTCGCGCAGATACCGCCGCTCATCACGCCGGAAGAAACTTTCACGGAATACGCATACTTCGCCTCCTATTCTTCGTCCTGGGTCGAGCACGCCGGACGCTATGTCGCCGCGGCCGTGGAACGGTTGAAGCCGTCCTTCGTGGTCGAGGTGGCCAGCAACGACGGCTATCTGCTGCAGCACGTCGTCGAGCGCGGCATCCGGTGCCTCGGCATCGAGCCGTCGGCCAACGTGGGGCAGGCGGCCAGGGACAAGGGCGTGCCGACGCTGACCGCGTTCCTGACCCCGGAGACCGGCGCCGAGGTGCGGGCCGGGAACGGTCCCGCAGATCTTGTGGTGGCCAACAACGTGTACGCGCACATCCCCGACGTCATCGGCTTCACCGAGGGCCTGCGCGCGCTCGTGGCCGACGACGGCTGGATCTCGATCGAGGTGCAGCACCTGCTGACGCTGGTCGAGCTCAACCAGTACGACACGATCTACCACGAGCACTTCCAGTACTACACGGTCGCCTCCGCGCAGCGGGCGCTGGCCGCCGGCGGGCTGACGCTGGTGGACGTCGAGCTGCTGCCCACCCACGGCGGCTCCATCCGGCTGTGGGCCCGGCCGGCGGGCAGCCCGTCGCAGCGGGTGCACGACGTGCTCGCCCGTGAGAAGGCCGCCGGGCTGCACGACCTGTCCGGGTACGCCGGCTTCGCCGACCGGGTCGCCAAGGTCAGGCGTGACCTGCTGAGCTTCCTCATCGACGCCGCCGACGCGGGCAGGACCGTCGTCGGGTACGGCGCGCCAGGCAAGGGCAACACCCTGCTCAACCACTGCGGGATCAGGCCCGACCTGCTGGCGTACACGGTGGACCGCAACCCGTACAAGCACGGCAAGTTCACTCCGGGTACCAGGATCCCGATCGCCGAGCCCGAGCGCATCGCCCGGGACCGCCCCGACTACGTGCTGGTGCTGCCCTGGAACCTGCGCGACGAGCTCACCGCCCAGCTCTCCTATGTGCACGAATGGGGAGGCCGGCTGGTCTTCCCGATTCCCCACCTGGAGGTCGTGTGAAGGTCGTCCTGTTCTGCGGAGGTTACGGCACGCGCATGCGGACGGGCGTGCCGGGCGAAGTGCCGAAGCCGATGGCGCTCGTCGGCCCGCGCCCGCTGCTCTGGCACGTCATGCGCTACTACGCGCACTTCGGGCACAAGGAGTTCATCCTCTGCCTGGGGTACGGCGCCCACCACATCAAGGACTTCTTCCTCGGCTACCAGGAGGCCACCTCCAACGACTTCGTGCTGCGCGGCGGCGAGGTCGAGCTGCTGTCCAGCGACATCTCCGACTGGTCGATCTCGTTCGTGCAGACGGGCGTCAACTCGCCGATCGGCGAGCGCTTACGCCGCGTCCGCGACCACCTCGGTGGCGAGGAGATGTTCCTGGCCAACTACGCCGACGTGCTCACCGACGCGCCGCTGCCGGACATCATCGACCGGTTCGTCGCCTCGGGCGCCGCCGCCTCCATGATGGTGGTGCCGCCGTCGCAGACCTTCCACTGCGTGGACGTGGCCGAGAACGGCCTGATCGGCGGCATCTCCCCGGTCAGCGAGATGCCGGTGTGGGTCAACGGCGGCTATTTCGTGCTCACCCAGGAGGTCTTCGAGCACATCCCGGAGAACGGCGACCTGGTCGCCGACGGCTGCGCCGAGCTGGCCAAGCGCGGCCGGCTGCTGGCCTACCGGCACCGCGGCTACTGGCGGCCCACCGACACCGTGAACCAGCGGATGGAGCTGGACGAGGCGTACTCGCGGGGCCAGCGCCCCTGGGCTCTTTGGGAACGGTCCCGGTGATCGGGCTCGGCGCCGGTCGGCTGACCGGCATCGTGGCGCTCGCCGCTCACTGCGACGACCTGGCGATCGGGGCCGGCGGCAGCCTGCTGACCGTCTGCGCCGCCCGTCCTGGGCTGCGGGTGGACGCGCTGGTGCTGACCGGCGGCGGCACCGCCAGAGAGGACGAGGAGCGGGCGGCGCTCGCCGACTTCTGCCCCGGCGCGGACCTGCGGGTCACCGTGCTCAAGCTGCCCGACGGCTACCTGCCCGCCCGGTGGGAGGAGGCCAAGGCGGCGGTGGAGGACCTGCGTTCGCGTACGGACCCCGGCCTGATCTTCGCGCCCTGGCGGGGCGACGCCCACCAGGACCACAGGGGGCTGGCGAAGCTGGTGCCCACGGCCTTCCGCGATCACCTGACGCTCGGCTACGAGATCGTCAAATGGGACGGCGACCTCGCCGCCCCCTCCGTCTACCAGCCGCTCGCCGACGAGGTGGCCGCGCTGAAGGCGGACCTGCTCCAGCGGCACTACGCCTCGCAACGGCACCGCCCCTGGTACGACCGCGAGGCGTTCCTGGGCCTCGCCCGCATCCGCGGCATCGAGTGCCACGCGCGCTACGCAGAGGCGTTCCACGTTTCCAAGCTGACCGTCGATCTGGAGAACTGATGCGGGTACTTCTCACCGGCCACCAGGGCTACCTGGGCACCGTGCTGGCTCCCATGCTCGTCGCCGCCGGGCACCAGGTGATCGGCCTCGACTCGGGGCTGTTCGCCGACTGCGTGCTCGGCCCGTCCCCGGAGCCGGTGCGCGCGCACGCCGTGGACCTACGGGACGCGGGGCCCGAGCACGTGGCCGGCTGCGACGCCGTGATCCATCTGGCCGCCTTGTCCAACGACCCGCTCGGCGCGCTCGCGCCCGATCTCACCTATGACATCAACCACCACGCCTCCGTCCGGCTGGCCAGGCTGGCGAAGGACGCGGGCGTGCGCAGGTTCCTCTACGCCTCCACATGCTCGGTCTACGGCGCGTCCGGCGGTGCGGACCTGCTGGACGAGGACGCGCCGCTGCGGCCCGTCACCCCCTACGCCGAGTCGAAGGTGCGGGTCGAGGACGACCTGGTGGCGCTGGCCGACGCCGACTTCACGCCGGTGTTCCTGCGCAACGCCACCGCCTTCGGCTTCTCGCCGCGGCTGCGGGCCGACATCGTGCTCAACAACCTGGTCGGGCACGCGTACCTGACGGGCGAGGTGCGGGTGCTGTCGGACGGCACGCCGTGGCGGCCCCTGGTGCACGCCAAGGACATCGGGCAGGCGTTCCTCGCGGCGCTCGAAGCACCCCGCGAGGCCGTGCACGCCAGGGCCTTCAACGTGGGCACCGAGGTCAACAACGTGACCGTGGCCGAGATCGCGGACGAGGTGATCGAGGCGGTGCCGGGTTCGACGCTGACGATCACGGGGGAGGCGGGCGCCGATCCGCGCTCGTACCGGGTGGACTTCTCCCGCATCAGGGCCGCGCTGGGCGTCGAGGCGCGCTGGACGGTCAAGGCGGGCGCGGTCGAGCTGATCGACGCCTACCGCGACTACGGCCTGACCAGGCACGACTTCGAACGCCGCTACACCCGCCTGGCCAGGCTCGGCGACCGGCGCGCGGCCGGCACCGTCGACGCCACGCTGCGGCCATGACCGGTGAGGAGATGCACGCCCTCGTACGCCGCCTCTACCCGCTGTGCCGCAGCATCACCGGCGACGGGCTGCGCCGCACCCTGGAGATCATCGGCGAGTCGGCGCCCCTGCGGCTCACCGAGGTGCCGACGGGCACGAAGGTGCTCGACTGGACGATCCCCAGGGAGTGGAACATCCGCGACGCCTCCATCAAGGACCCCTCGGGGGCCAGGGTGGTCGACTTCCAGGAGTCGAACCTGCACGTGGTGGGCTACAGCGTGCCCGTCCACGCCACGCTCACCCTGGACGAGCTCCGCGGACACCTGCACACGCTGCCCGACCAGCCGCATCTGGTGCCGTACCGGACCAGCTACTACGCCGAGACGTGGGGCTTCTGCCTGAGCCAGGACACCCTGGACACGATGGGCGAGGGTCCCTACGAGGTGCGCATCGACGCCACGCTCGCCGACGGCCACCTGACCTACGGCGAGCACGTCGTGCCCGGCGAGAGCGCGCAGGAGGTGCTGATCTCCTGCCACGTCTGCCACCCGTCGCTGGCCAACGACAACCTGGCCGGGGTGGCGGTGGCCGTCGCGCTGGCCCGCCGGCTCGCCGAGCTGCCGGAGCGCCGCTACACCTACCGGTTCGTCTTCGCGCCGGGGACCATCGGGGCCATCACCTGGCTGGCCCGCAACAGGGAGCGGACCGGGCTCATCAGCCACGGTCTCACGCTGGCCTGCGCCGGAGACCCCGGCCGGCTCACGTACAAGCGCAGCAGGCGGGGGGACGCCGAGATCGACCAGGTCTTGGCGTACGTGCTCAAGGACCGCCCGCACACGCTGCTCGACTTCGCCCCGTACGGCTACGACGAACGCCAGTACGGCTCACCCGGGTTCAACCTGCCCGTCGGATCGCTGACCCGGTCCACTTACGGGAGTTACCCGGAATATCACACCTCGGGGGACGACCCGGATCTCGTCCGTCCCGAGGCCATGGAGGACACCCTGGAGACCCTGTGGGCCGCCGTACAGGTGCTGGAGGGCAACCGCCGCTACCAGAACCTCAGCCCGTACGGTGAGCCACAGCTCGGCGCCCGCGGCCTGTACGGCTCGCTCGGCGGCCGCAGCGACACCAAAGAGGCCCAGCTGGCCATGCTGTGGGTGCTGAACCTCTCCGACACCGAACACAGCCTCCTCGACATAGCACGTCGTTCCACGATGCCGTTCGCCGCGCTGGCGGACGCCGCACGGTCATTGCAGAACGCCGGTTTGCTGAAGGAGTGGATTAGTTGAGTCCGACGCTGAAAGTCGGAGACGTGGTCGAGGTCCTGAGCGCCGAGGAGATCCTCGCCACGCTGGATGAGAACGGGGAGCTGGACAACCTCCCCTTCATGCCCGAGATGCTGCGCTATTGCGGACGCAGGCTCACCGTGCACAAGGTGGCCAACAAGCTCTGCGACACGATCAGCAGCACCGGCATGCGCCGCATGCGGGACGCCGTGCACCTCGCGGGCACCCGCTGCGACGGCTCGGCGCACGGCGGCTGCCAGACGGCCTGCCTGCTGTACTGGAAGACCGCCTGGGTGCGCAAGGTGGACGGCCCGCCCACGCCGGAGCCCGACCGGGTGAGCCCCGAGCGGCCGCTGCTGCCGATCCTGGAGGTCAACACCCGCAAGGAGCCCGGCCCCGGCGGCGAGGAGCGCTTCCGCTGCCAGGCGACCGAGCTGCTGCGGGCGGCGCCCGAGTTACTGCCCTTCCGTAACGTCGGGCAGTACGTGACGGATATCCGGGTGGGCAACGCCGGGATCGGGCCGACGCTACGGACGATCTTCTTCGGGCTGTTCAACCGCTACCAGCGGCTGTCGCGGAAGTTCCCTCGACGGCTGCGCATCAAGGACGGTCTGGCCTGGGGGTTCGTCCAGCCAGGCCCGCACACCGGACCCGCCCCGACGGGCACGACCGGCCTGCAGCCGGGCGAGCTGGTCAGGATCAAGTCCAAGGACGAGATCGTCGCCACCCTGACCACCAAGGGCTACAACAGGGGGCTCGGCTTCGAGGAGGACATGGCGCGCTCCTGCGGACGCACCGCCCGGGTCGCCGCCCGGGTGGAACGCTGCATCGACGAGAAGACCGGCGTGATGCTGACCATGAAGAACCCCTGCATCGCGCTCGACGGCGTCATCTGTGACGGCGTCTACAAGTCCAACTGCCCCCGCGCGTTCATCCCGTTCTGGCGGGAGATCTGGCTGGAGCGGATCGACGAGCCGAGCTAGGGAAAGGCGGGCATGGAAGAGCAACCGGGCCCGGACATCAGCGACATCGGACGCAAGGCCGGCCGAGGGGCCGTGTGGAGCCTGCTCGGCACCCTGGTCACCAGGGCGGGCTCGTTCGTCCTCGGGCTCGTGCTGGCCCGGTTGCTCGCACCCGCCGACTTCGGCATCTACGCGGTCGCCCTGGCCGCGACCCAGCTCGTCATGGTCGTCAAGGACGTCGGCGTCATGTCGGCCGTCGTGCAGTGGCGCGGCCGGCTGGAGGAGATCGCCCCCACGGCGACGACGCTGACCATGTGCTCCGCGCTCGGCCTGTACGGGCTCTTCTGGGCCGGCGCCCCCTACTTCTCCGCGCTGGCCGGCAGCGAGGAGGCCACCCCGGTGGTGCGCATCCTCACCGCGGTCATCCTCGTCGAGGCGATCACCGCGGTGCGCAGCGCCGCCCTGCTGCGCTGGTTCCGCACGGGCAGCAACACCAAGGCCGTGCTGGCGGGCTTCCTGGTCAACGCGCCGGTGGCGATCGTGCTGGCGGCGGGCGGGGCCGGGCCGTACAGCTTCGCCTGGGGGCAGCTCGTCGGGGCCGTGGTGACCGGGTTCTTCATGCTGTACTACGCGCGGCTGCCGTACCGGCTGGGGTTCGACCGGCGGATCGCGGGGCGGCTGCTGCGCTTCGGCATCCCGTCGGCGGCCGGGATCGCGCTGGAGATCATGCTGCTCAACGTGGGCTACATCATCGTCGGCAACATCATGGGGAAGGACTGGCTGGGCTTCTACCTGATGGCGTTCAACGTCTCCAGCTGGGTGCCCGGCGTGATCGGCAGCGCCATCCGCATGGTGTCGATCGCCGGCTTCTCCCGTCTCGCCGAGCGGGACGGCGCCTCCCTCTCGCTCGGCGTGCAGAAGAGCGTGCCGCTGCTCGTCACCATGGTGCTGCCGCTCGCCGCGTTCATGGCGGTGCTGGCCCACCCGCTGATCATCTTCATCTACGGCGAGCGGTGGGAGCTGTCGGCCGGCGTGCTGCGCTTCCTCGCGGTGCTGATGGTGGTGCGCATGCTCACCTCCTTCGCCCTCGACATACTCAACGGCCAGGGCGCCACCCGCTCGACCGTGTGGATGAACCTCGGCCACGCCGCCGCGATGATCCCCGCCGTCATCGTCGGCACCCACCTCGACGGCATCCGTGGCGCCGCCGTCGGGCAGGCCGCCGCCGCGGTGCTGGTGGCGCTGCCGCTCGCCATGCTCGCCGTGCACCGGGCCGGGGTGCGGCTGGCGCCCGTCCTGCCCGGCCTGCTCCGCCCGGCCATCGGCGCCCTCGTGTGCGCCGCCGTCATGCTGGGCCTGGCCACCGTGACCGACGGCCTGCCGTTCGTCCAGCTCGTCGTGGCCGGCGGCGGCGGGCTCCTGGCGTACGCGCTGGTCGTCGTGACCCGCGACCAGATCACCCTGCTGAGCGATCGTCTCGTGCGGCTGCTTCCCGCCCGAGCGCGATGACCCCCGAGGAGAAGAGCGTGCTGGTGTCCATCGGAATCCCGGTCCGCAACGGCGCGGACCGCCTGGAGACGGCCGTGCGGTCGGCGCTGGCCCAGGACCACGCCGACATCGAGGTGGTGATCTCCGACAACGCCTCGACCGACGGCACCGAGGAGCTCTGCCGCGAGCTGGCCCGCCAGGACGAGCGGATCTCCTACCACCGCCAGCCGCGCGACCTGCACGTCGTGGGCAACTTCGTGGAGGTGCTGCGGCGGGCACGCGGCGCGTACTTCCGCTGGATGGGCGACGACGACCTGCTCGAACCCTCGTACGTCTCCAAGGCCCTGCGGCCGTTCCTGGCCGACGAGCGGCTCATCCTGGTCACCACCGACATGACGTACACGCGGGCCGACGGCTCGGTGCACCGGCCGCGTTACCGCGGCACCCGGATGCTCTCCGACGACCCCGTGGACCGGCTCGACGAGCTGTGGGACGTCGTCACCACCCAGCACCACGGGCTCGACCCGCTCTACGGCCTGATGCGGCGCGAGCGGGTGGCCGCCGTGCCCAGGCCGCTGATGATCCGCGAGGACGAGGTCTACGCCACCATGCTGGCCCTGACCGCGCCCTGGGGGCACGTGCCCGAGCCGCTGGCCCACCGCAGCCTGCGCGAGCGGCGGCTGCCGGGGATCGCCGCCGCGCTCGGCGTGCCGGCCTGGACCGCGCGCTTCGCCACCACCCTGCAGTTCCGGGCGATGTACCGGGCCCTGGGCATCGTCGAGCTGTCCGCGCAGCAGCGCGGCAGGGCGCGGGCCGTGCTGGCCCGCACGTACTGGCGGCGGCAGCGGCAGATGCTGACGCACCGTGGCCGCAAACTCGCCGGGCTGGCCGCCCGGGCCGTCTCCTCGAAAGGGTGAATCGCCGGTGTTGATACGTCTCGTGCGGCTGCTCATGCAGCCGGGCCGGATCCTGCTGGCCGTCATGCGCCGCCTGCCGTTCGGCTCGTACGAGCTGCGCTGCGCACTCGACCTCTACCCGCGCCCGCACTACGCCTACGGCGTGCGGCAGGCCGCCGAGCTGGCCAGGCGGCTCGGCGTGGGCCGGATCAGCGTGGTCGAGTTCGGCGTCGCGGGCGGCGCCGGCATCGTGGAGCTCAACCGCATGGCGGCGCTGGCCACGGCCGCGACCGGCGTGCGCATCGACGTGTACGGCTTCGACACCGGCGCCGGCCTGCCCAAGCCCACCGACTACCGCGACCTGCCCTACATCTGGCGCGAGGGCGACTTCGTCATGGACGTGGACGCGCTGCGGGCCCGCCTGGGCGACGCCAAGCTGGTCCTGGGCGACATCAGCGACACCGTGGTCGACTTCCTCGACGCGGAGCGGCCGGCGCCGATCGGGTTCGTCTCGATCGACGTCGACTTCTACAGCTCGACGGCGGCGGCGCTGCGGCTGTTCGAGGGCGACCACAAATACTTCCTGCCGCGCGTCTTCTGCTACCTCGACGACACGGTGGGCGACGACGACCAGGTCATCCACAACGAGTACGTCGGCGAGCTGAGCGCGATCAGGGAGTTCAACGGGGCCAACGAGCTGATGAAGCTGGCCCCGATCAACGGCCTGCGGCACAAGCGCCCGGTGCCCGCGCCCTGGAACGACAACATCCAGGCGCTGCACCGCTTCGACCACCCCGACTACTCGACGTACGTGGCGAGGCCGGACACCGAGACGCAGCTGCCGCTCAGCTGAGCAGCGAATTCGGTGAAATGTAACGTTGAACGGCTTATCGGCGATGGCTCCCTATAGAGGGAGCGTCGCGAGGCGGGGGAACGTACCAAATGGAGTTCTGGACGGCGCTGCTCGGACTGCTCAGGAGGGTGCGCGTCGGCCCGCCGCTGATCCTGCTGGCGATCCTGGCGGGCGTCGCCGTGCACGCGTTCGTACCCGCCCGCCACACCACCGACGTCTCGCTTGTCCTTGCCATGCCGGTCAACGGCGGCACGATCCCGAACGACAAGACCAAGCAGGGCCTGACGAACCCGTTCCTGTCGTTCAACGACGCGCTCAAGACCGGGGCCAGCATCGTCATCCTGTCCATGAACACCCAGGACGTGTGGACGGAGCTGGGCGCGCCCAAGGACGGCCCGACCGACATCGTCATCGACGACGGCCGCAGCAACCCCCACGTCCTCGACATCAACGGCCCCTACATCTACATCCAGGTGACCAGCGACACGCCCCAGCGGGCCACCTCCGTGCTCATGGCGGCGCGGCAGCGGGTGGCCGACGAGCTGGCGGAGTGGCAGCGGGCGCTCGGCGCGCCGCCGAACACGTTCATCACCTCGACCGACATCGTCCCGCCCTCGGTGCCCGAGGCCGACGAGAGCCTGAGGTGGCAGGCGGGCATCGGCGCCGGGCTGCTCGTGCTGGTCGCCGGGCTGGGCATCGCGTACGCGCTGGTCGTGCGGCGCCCCGCCGCGCAACCCGCCGCGCAACCCGCCGTGCGACCCGAGCCCTCAGAGCCCGGCAAGCCCGACGAGCCCGGCAAGCCCGACGAGCCCGGCAAGCCCGACGAGCCCGTGAAGCCCGCCGAGGCCGTGAAGGCCGCCGAGGCCGAGGTGGAGGAGCCCGAGCAGCCGGCCGCCGACGAGGACAGCTCCGCGACCGTGGAGTTCCCCGCCTATCGGGGCGAGGACCTCTCACCCGTCCCCGGGCCCAGGAAGGCCGGCCAGGACGACGGCGAGGGGTGAGGGCCCGCCATGGACTTCTGGGCGACGGTGACGGTGCTCTTCAGGCGCTGGTACGTGACGGTGCCCGCGTTCCTGCTGACCATCGCGGCGGCACTCGGCGTCTACGCCGTGGCGCCCAAGACCTTCGTCTCCACCTCGGCCATCGTTCTCACGCTGCCGGTCACCGGCGGCAGCCTGCCGAGCGACCCCAAGTTCCCCAACCCGAGCACCAACCCGCTGGTCACCTTCGACCAGGGGCTCAACATGACCTCCGCGATCCTCATCCAGGCGCTGAACACCCCGAAGGCCGCCGCCGAGGTGGGGGTGCCGCCGGGCGGTGACGTCACGCTCAGGGTCACCAGCGGCGGCACCAACCCCGAGCTGATGCCCGCGACCCCGTTCATCGTCGTCACCTGCGAGGCCCCGACCGCCGAGCAGGCCCACTCCATCGTCATCAAGGTCACCGCGCTGGCCGCCAAGGAGCTGCGCGCCCGCCAGCGGCAGGTCAAGGCGCCGCCCGCCACGTACGTGAGCGCCACCGTCGTCGTGCCGCCGACCGAGCCCGACGAGAAGAAGGGCAGCCGGCTGCGCAGCGCGGTCGTCGCCGGCGCGCTGGCGTCCTTCGTGAGCCTGTTCGCGGCGTTCGCGGCCGAGAGCTTCGCCCGCCACCGCCGGGCCCGCCGCGCGCGGGACGCGTCCGCGCCCCTGGAGACGGCCGCCGCCAACGGGGCCCGCTCGCTGGCGGGGCACGAGGGATGACGGCCCGGGTCCCCGGTCTGACCGCCGCTCCCGTCGTCGCGCCGCGCCGCGCGGACGCCGCCACGCTGGCCGGCCTTTTTGCCCTGGTGCTGCTGTTCGTCCCGGCGCGGCTGGCGGTCGCCGGGCTGCCGCTCTCGCTCACCCCGGCCGAGATCGTGGCGCTGTCGCTGGGCGTGGTGTGGGCGTGCGCGCAGATGGTCAGCACCACCGGCGTGGCCAAGGGGCCGAACCCCGTGCGTACCGCGGTCTTCGCGTACGCGCTGGTCATCCTGGCCGTCTACGGCTACACGACCTCCCTCTACCTGCCCTCCGACGAGCTCAACCTGGCCGACCACACGCTCGTCCTCTACTTCGGGTACGTGAGCCTCGTCCTGATCATGTGCGACGGCGTCGGCACCCGTGAGCGTCTCGACTTCGTGCTCAAGGCGCTGGTGGCCGGCGGGACGTTCGCCGCGGCCGTCGCCCTGCTGCAGTTCAGGCTCGACCTCGACCTCACCCAGTACCTGCAGCTCCCCGGCCTGCGCCCCTCGTCGACCGAGGAGGTGCCGACCGTCATCTCCCGGTCGGCCCTGCGCCGGGTGTCCGGCACGCTGGGGCACCCGATCGAGTTCGGCGCGCTGTCGGCGATGCTGCTGCCGCTGGCCGCGCACCTCGGCTTCCAGGCGCACCGGCGCGGCCAGGGCGCGGTGCGCTGGTGGCTCTGCGCCGCCGTCATCGCGGCCGGCCTGATGTTCTCCGTCTCCAGGACCGCCGTGCTCGGCCTGGCGGGAGCCGGGCTGATCCTGCTGGTCGGCTGGAACAACCGGCGGCGCCTGGCCGCCCTCGTCGCGTTCGGGGTGTTCCTCGGCGTCATGAAGGTGCTGGCGCCCGGCCTGCTCGGCACCTTCTACAACCTGTTCGCCGGGGCCGGCGAGGACAGCAGCATCATCTACCGCACCCACGACTACCCCTGGGCGATCCGCGAGTTCGAGCGGAGCCCGATCTTCGGCCGCGGGCCCGGCACCTGGTACCCGTACAAGCACCAGGTGTTCGACAACCAGTACCTGCTCTCCCTGGTCGAGACCGGGCTGCTCGGCATGCTCGGGTTCGTCGGGGTGATCGTCACCGGGATCGTCGTGGCGCTGCGCGTACGCCGCATGAGCAGCGACCCGGACGTGCGCAACCTGGCGCTGACCGTCGCCGCCTGCCTGCTGATCCCGCTGCTCGGCGCGGCCACGTTCGACCTGCTGTCCTTCCCCGGCATCACCAGCGTGATGTTCCTGTTCGTCGGCACGGCCGGGGCGCTGCTGCGGATGGAACGGCGCGCCGCTCAGACCCCCAGCCTGGCCCTGAGGTCCTTCCACGACCCCGCCGACCGGTCCCGCTCGCTGACCGCGCCGACCGGCAACGGCCACGGCAGCGCGAGGTCCGGGTCGTCGTAGCGGACCGCCAGGTCCTCGGCCGGGTCGTGCTCCCTGTCGATGCGGTAGCAGACGTCGGCGTGCTCCGTGAGCGCCTGGTAGCCGTGCAGGAAGCCCGGGGGGACGTACAGGTGGGCGAACGTCACGTCGTCGAGCCGGACGGCTCTGTGCGCGCCGAACGTCGGTGAGCCGGGCCTGGCGTCCACCAGGACGTCCAGCACGGCGCCGTGCGCCGCCCGCACCAGCTTGGCCTCGCCGCGCCCCGAGCGCCCGTGCATGCCCCTGATCGTGCCGCGGCGCGAGCGCGACTGGCTGTCCTGCACGAACGCGTGCGGGTCCAGCCCGTGCTCGGCCGCGAGCGCGGTGTCGAACGTGCGGGTGAACAAGCCCCGGTCGTCGTGGTGCGGCGTGGGCACGAACAGCAGCACGCCTTCGAGCTCCAGGCGTTCGACTCTCATCGCGTTCCTCTCGTCATCCGGGCAGGGCCCGCAGCCGGCGGGACGGCCTGAGCAGCGCCACGACCGAGGCCCGCGCCGTACGCCGGCCGGCCGCCGCCCGCATCGCCTCGCCCAGCAGCACCGCGAGGTAGAAGCCCGCGCTCGCCACCCGGCCGCGCCGCCGCCTGAACAGCCGCACCCGGTTGACCGTGAGCAGCGCGGCCAGCATGGGGCTGGTCTTCGCCTCGCCACCGATGTGCTCCACCACGGCGCTCGGGTCGTACCAGAGCGACCAGCCGGCGTCCCCGGCGCGCAGCGCGTAGTCGGTCTCCTCGCTGTAGAGCAGGAACGACTCGTCCCAGGGGCCGATTCGCCGGATCGCCTCCACCGACAGGAGCATGGCGGCGCCGGTGGCCCAGTCGGCGGGGCCGGGGCGCTCGTACCGCTCCGGGTCGGTGACCATCTCGCCCAGCGTGCCGATCCTGGCCGCCAGCCGGCCGCCGATCAGCGCCTCGGCCAGCGCCCTGCGCACGGCGGGGGTGCGGCGCAGCGAGTGGTGCAGCACGCCGTCGGTGCCGACCAGGCGGGGGACGGCGATGCCGGTGCCGGGACGGTCGAGCGCCGCGCGGAGGGCGGCCAGCGCTCCTGGGCGGAGCCGGCAGTCGGGGTTCAGCACGAGGACGGCGTCCAGCTCGGCGAGGTCGAGTGCGGCGATGCCGGCGTTGATGGCGGCCGCGTACCCGGCGTTCCTGCCGACCTGGACGGGTCGTACCGGCAGCTCGGCCTTCTCGGCGAGAGAGAGCGAGTCGTCCTTGGAGGCGTTGTCCGCCACCACGACGGCCGCGAGCCGGGTGCCCGCCGCGCCCGCGGCCAGCGAGTCCAGGCAGCCGCCGAGCACCGGCGCGCTGTTGTAGGTCACGATCACGATCGCTACTCGGGCGGGCGTCACAAATCGGCCATCGCGCCCCAGGAATGGATCGTTACAGGTAACAGAAGGCACATGTGGGGCGATATGTGGATCAGGGGCCGGTGTCGTAGAGACGGAGACACAATCCATGCAGGATCTGCAGGCTTTCACGTTTCGTCGCGACGAACTCTTCGCACTCGCGGACAAGTACTCCGAGCAGTTCCGTACGGCGTCGCCGTTCCGTCACGTCGTCATCGACGACTTCCTGCCGCCCGAGGTGCTGGAGCCCGTGCTGGCGGAGTTCCCCGAGCCGAGGGACGCCACCTGGCAGCGCTTCGACACCGCCCGCGAGGTCAAGCTCGCGCTGGCAGACCCCGAGCGCATGGGCCCGGCCACCCGGCACCTGCTGGCGGAGTTCAACGGCGGGGTGTTCATCGACTTCCTGGAGCGGCTGACCGGCATCACCAATCTCGTCTCCGACCCGCACTTCGAGGGCGGCGGCCTGCACCAGATCCGCCCGGGCGGCTTCCTGAAGGTGCACGCCGACTTCAACCGCAGCCGCCGCCTCAACCTCGACCGGCGGCTCAACGGTCTGCTCTACCTCAACAAGGACTGGCAGGAGGACTACGGCGGGCACCTCCAGCTCTGGAACAAGGACATGACCGCGTGCGAGGGCAAGGTCCTGCCGATCTTCAACCGGTTCGTCCTGTTCGCCACCACCGACGACGCCAACCACGGCCACCCCGACCCGCTCACCTGCCCCGAGGACCGGGCACGGCGCTCGATGGCCCTCTACTACTACTCCAACGGCCGGCCCGCGGACGAGGTCACCGAGGAGCACACCACGCTGTTCCGGCAGCGGCCCGGCGAGGCGTGGAAGAGCAACCTGCGCCAGGTCGCCAAACGCTGGACGCCGCCCGCGCTGGCGGACCTCGTCGGCGGACGGAAGACCAAGGGCGAGTGAGGTCGCGCACCGCGGCCAGGAGCTTCGGGGCGAGCCTGGCCGCGCTGCTCGTGCTGTTCGGCACCGCCTGCCAGGCGTCCGGAGGACGGGACCGGCTGGACGTCACCCCGGCTCCTTCGAGCCCGCCCGCCGCGCCCGCCACACCTTCGGCCACGCCCTCCCAGCGGGCCTGGCCCGGCCCGGACACCACCGGCGTGCCCGACGGCGTACGGCTGCGCGAGTCGGGCCCGATGGTGGTCAAGGAGAACGGCGCGGTGATCGACGGCGTCGAGGTCACCGGGTACATCACGGTCGAGGCCGACGACGTGACCATCCGCAACACCCGCGTGCGCGGGACCAAGAACTGGTGGGGGATCCTGCAGCGGGAGGGGCGCACGGGGCTGACCGTCGAGGACACCGAGGTGTTCGGCAACGGCAAGCAGCGCACCCAGTTCGGAATCCTCAACCAGGGCAAAATGATCACGATCCGCCGGGTGGACATCCACACGATCTCCAACGGCATCTCCACCGACCAGGGGTTGATCGAGGACTCGTACGTGCACGACCCGAAATACTTCAAGGACGATCACACCGACATGATCATGTCCACCGGAAGCGCCGCCCCCGGCACTGAGCTGATCATCAGGAACAACACCGTGATCAACACGCTCGACCAGACCGGCGCGATCGCCCTCTTTCAGGACTTCGGGGTGGTGAAGAACGTCACGGTCGAGGGCAACCTGCTGGCGGGCGGCGGCTGGACGTTGTACGCGGGCGCGGGGGCCAAGGGCACGTCGTCGAACGTCAAGGTGATCGGGAACGTCTTCAGCCGGAAGGTGTGGCCCAAGGGAGGTGCGGCCGGGCCGGTTGCGTATTGGGATAATGACGGGCCCGGAAATCGGTGGGAGGGGAACGTGTGGGAAAACGGGGAAACGGTAACGCCTGGATAGTCGCCGTTTAGAGATCACTTTTCGCGATATTCGGGAAACGTGAGTTTCCTGAGAATGGGGAGGATGCGAGTCCTTTTCCGTGGAATATCCTCTTTTTGTCCTTCGGCATGGCTAATCTCTCCCCCTGGGGGACTCGACGTGGCCGTGATCGGAAGGAGTCGCCTGTGTCCAGGCAGCGCAGGAAGAGCAGGCACGCCGGCTGGTTGTCCCTTGCCGGGGTCTCCGTGGTGGCCGCGCTGGCCGGCACGTACGTGGTCGTCGTCGGCGAGCCGGAGCCCCGTACCGTCCTGACCGACGCGTCGGAGCCCCGCCTGAGCGGCGCCGAGTCACGGGAGGTCGCTCCCGGCGCCGCCGCGGGCCGTCAGCTGCGCGGCCCCGCCACGACGCCGCCCTGGTACCGGCGCGAGCGGGACTTCTGGCGGTGGTGGCCCCGGCGTCCCACGAAGCAGGCGCCCCGCCCGACTCGCCGCCCGACCGCCGCGCCGACCACGACGCGCACGGCGACCCCGGCTCCCAGGCCCACCCGCACCCGTACACCCGTGCCCACGCCGACGCGGACGCGCACGCTGCCCCTCCCCAGCCCGACGGTGACGCGGACCCTGCCGCTCCCGCCGAGCCCCACGCCCGTCCCGACGCGGACGTCCACCCCGCCACCGACCCCGCCCGTCACCCAGACCCCGGAGCCGACCAGGACGCGCACGCCGACCCCCACGCCGACTCCCACCCCGACTCCCACCCCGACTCCCACCCCGACCCCCACGCCGACCCCGGAGCCGACCAGGACCTCCGTGCCGCCCTCGGGCGACTGGCCGGGGCCGGGCAACACCGGCGTCCCCGCGGGCACCAGGATGGTGGAGAAGACCGGCTCGATCATCATCAAGCAGGACGGCATGGTCATCGACGGCTGGGACGTCACGGGCGACATCACGGTCGAGGCGGACAACGTGACCATCCGCAACACCCGCGTCCGCGGCCAGAAGGACTATTGGGGCATCCTCCAGCGCGCCGGCCACACCGGCCTCAAGGTCGAGGACAGCGAGATCTTCGGCAACGGCAAGCGCCGCACCCAGTTCGGGATTCTCAACCAGGGCAAAATGATCACGATCCGCCGGGTCGACATCCACACGATCTCCAACGGCATCCTCACCGACCAGGGCCTGATCGAGGACTCGTACGTGCACGACCCGAAGTACTACTCCGGCGACCACACCGACATGATCATGTCCACCGGCACCGCGGCCCCCGGCACCGAGCTGATCATCCGCCGCAACACGGTCGTCAACACCCTCAACCAGACCGGCGCGATCGCCCTGTTCCAGGACTTCGGCGTGACCCGCAACGTCACCGTCCAGGGCAACCTGCTGGCGGGCGGCGGCTGGACCCTCTATGCGGGCGCCGGCAAGAAGGGCATGTCGTCCAACATCAAGGTCGTCGACAACGTCTTCAGCCGCCGGGTGTGGCCGAAGGGCGGCTACGCGGGCCCGGTGTCCTACTGGGACGCGAACGGCCCCGGCAACGTCTGGCGCGGCAACACCTGGGAGGACGGCGCCGCGAGCGTGACCGCGGGCTAACCCCGTATGGCGATCACCGACTTCACCAGCCCGGCCAGCCGCTCGAAGTGCAGCCGCGACTTGGGGAAGTAGTGCCGCATCTCGGTCACGCTCAGCAGCTCGACCTCCATGGCGATCATGCGTGCCGCGTCCCGGTCGGAGGTCGGCGTGTGCACGAGCGGCCAGCGCCGCAGGATCGTCGTCCGCGCCGCCAGCGGCAGGAACTGGAACCCGGGGAACAGGAAATGCGGCTCGACCGGGAAATAGCGGTAGGGCGTCTGCACCCAGTGCCGGTCGGCCATCTCGTGCACGGTGTCGGCGAAGCGCTGCCGCCGCTGGTGCCCGCCCACGTGCTCGATGACCGCGTTGGAGAAGACCAGGTCGTAGCGGGTGCCGCGGATCGCGGGCGGCAGGTCGCAGGCGTCGGCCACGTCCGCGCGCAGCCAGGAGGGCAGGTCGGCGGGCGGCTCCTCAAGGTTGACGATGTGCACGTGGGCCGGCCTGACGGGGGCGCGCAGCCAGGCGCCGGCCGTGCCGCCGAGGTCGAGGACGCGCATGCGGTCGAGGTCGGGGAAGCGGCTCGCGAACCACCGCCAGCGCCGGGCCCGCGCCTTGGCCCCGAGCGAGTCGGGGGCGTCCACGAAACGGCTGCGCAGGGCGTTCAATCGGCTCTTCACGCGGGCACCTTCCCGTACCAGTCGACTGTTCTCCGTAACCCGTCGTCCAGGTCCGTGACCGGCCGCCAGCCGAGCAGCTCCGCCGCCGGGGCGAGGTCGCCGACCTGCGTGATGTCGTACGGACGGTCGGGCGCCGCGCCGAACTCCGGCGTCTGCTCAGGGGCGGCGATCGCGAAGAGCTTCATGACGATCTCGTGGGCGGACGTCTGCACCCCGGTCGCGATGTCCATCGTGTAGCCGATCGCCTTGTCCGACTCCCCGGCCCGCACGTACGCGTCCACGACGTCGTCCACGTAGATCCAGTCCGCGAGCTTCGTCCCCTTCGTCAGCCGGGGGCGCTCGCCGCGTAACAGGCACAGCGTCACGTACGGGATGAGCTTCGTCGTGTCGGGCTGGGCGGGGCCGTACACCATGCTGGGCCGCAGCACCGTGACCGGCAGCTCCCACAAGCGGTGGTAGAGCTGCGCGTAGCCGGTGGCGGCCCACTTCGCCATCGCGTACGGCGACGACGGGGGCGCGTGCCCGTTGCCCGGCCGCGGCTCCTCGATCGAGCCGGTCATCACGGTCCTGACGGCGTGCGCGCGGGCCGCGTCCAGCACGTTGACCGCGGCGACGAGGTTGCCCGCCAGCGTGACCCGCACCATCTCAGGGTCCCTGGCCCCGTTGACCTCGCTCGCCAGGTGGTACAGGACGTCGGGGCGGACCGTGCGCGCCAGCTCGGCCGTCGCCTCGGGATCGCGCAGGTCCACCTGGTGCCGCTGGACCCCGTCCGCTGGGGTGCTCGCGGCGTCGTCTCCGTCCGTCCCGGCGCGCCGGCCCACGGTGTGGACCTCGGCGCCCAGCGCGGCCAGGCGTGCGGCGAGGTGCCCACCGATGAACCCCGACGCCCCCGTCACCAGGGCCC
The DNA here is from genome assembly GCF_040676845.1 of Nonomuraea sp. NPDC049504. Taxonomy (NCBI): domain Bacteria; kingdom Bacillati; phylum Actinomycetota; class Actinomycetes; order Streptosporangiales; family Streptosporangiaceae; genus Nonomuraea; species Nonomuraea sp. NPDC049504. The sequence goes on along the minus strand of NZ_JBFAPT010000015.1, from coordinate 189,347 downwards.
GCCTGCCCGTCCACGTCATCAGCGCACCCTCCCCCCGGCCCCCCACGGCCCGGTCACAGGTGTATCCCGGCCTGCCTCCGCGCCGTTACGCCGGAAACGTCCCTGGAACGCAGAACGCCGCCGCCCCTGCCAGGGCGGCGGCGTCCCAAAAAGGCGGTGTCAGCTGATGCGCCAGGTGTCTCCACCCATGAGCAGGTCGCTCAGGTCGCCGGGACCCTTCTGCGCCACGGACTCCTCCAGCTGCTCGGCCATCAACGACTCGTAGGACGGCCGGTCGACGCTGCGGAAGATGCCGATCGGCACGTGCTCGAACGCCGGCTCGTCGAGCCTGCTGAGCGCGAACGCCACCGACGGGTCGGGGCTGTGGGCATCGTGCACGAGGATCTGGTCCTCGCTCACGCTGTCGCGGGCCACGACCTCGATGCCGCCGGCCGGGCCGCGTACGACGGCCTTGCTCGCGCTCACGATCGGCTGGCCGTGCTCGAGCCGCAGCGTGATGTCGTCGCGGACCTCGGGGTCCTTGAGCTGCTCGAACGCGTTGTCGTTGAAGATGTTGCAGTTCTGGTAGATCTCGACCAGCGACGTGCCGCGGTGGGCGGTCGCCTCGCGCAGCACCGACTGCAGGTGCTTGCGGTCGGAGTCGATGGTGCGGGCCACGAACGACGCCTCGGCGCCGATGGCCAGCGAGATCGGGTTGAACGGCTTGTCCAGCGAGCCCATCGGGGTCGACTTGGTGATCTTGCCGACCTCGGAGGTGGGGGAGTACTGGCCCTTCGTCAGACCGTAGATCCGGTTGTTGAACAGCAGGATGTTGAGGTTGACGTTGCGCCGCAGCGCGTGGATCAGGTGGTTGCCGCCGATCGACAGCGCGTCACCGTCACCCGTGATCACCCACACGCTCAGGTCGGGCCTGCTGGCCGCGAGCCCGGTCGCGATCGCCGGCGCCCGCCCGTGGATGGAGTGGAAGCCGTAGGTGTTGAGGTAGTAGGGGAAGCGCGACGAGCAGCCGATGCCGGAGACGAACACGATGTTCTCGCGCTTCAGCCCCAGCTCGGGCAGGAAGCTCTGCACCGCGGCCAGGATCGCGTAGTCACCGCAGCCCGGGCACCAGCGCACCTCCTGGTCGGACTTGAAGTCCTTCAGGCTCTGCTTCACGTCGGTCTTGGGGACGAGCGACAGGCCCCTCCCGTTCACCAGCTCAGTCACTGTCGATCACGTCCTGGATGACTCCGGCCAGCTCCTCGGCCTTGAACGGGAGCCCGCGCACACGGTTGTAGCTGATCACGTCGACGAGGAACCTGGCCCGCAGCAGCAGCGCGAGCTGGCCCAGGTTGATCTCGGGCAGCAGCACCTTGTCGTAGCGCTTGAGCACCTCGCCGGTGTTGGCGGGCAGCGGGTTGAGGTGGCGCAGGTGGGCCTGGGCGACCTTGCCGCCGGCCTTCCTGATGCGGCGCACGGCCGCGGCGATCGGCCCGTACGTCGAGCCCCACCCGATGACCAGCACCTTCGCCTCGCCGTCCGGGTCGTCGACGGCCAGGTCGGGCACGTCGATGCCGGCGATCTTGGCGGCGCGGGTGCGCACCATCAGGTCGTGGTTGTCGGGGTCGTAGGAGATGTTGCCGGTGCCGTCGGCCTTCTCGATGCCGCCGATGCGGTGCTCGAGCCCGGCGGTGCCGGGGATGGCCCACGGGCGGGCGAGCGTCTCGGTGTCGCGCTTGAACGGCAGGAACGCGCCGTCGTCGCCGTTGGGCTCGGTGGTGAACGGCTGCGAGATGTCCGGCAGCTCCGACACCTCGGGCAGGCGCCACGGCTCGGAGCCGTTGGCGAGGTAGCCGTCGGAGAGCAGCATGACCGGGGTGCGGTACTTCACCGCGATCCTGGCCGCCTCGACCGCCGCGTCGAAGCAGTCGCTCGGCGACATCGGCGCCACGACCGGCACCGGCGACTCGCCGTTGCGGCCGAACAGCGCCATCAGCAGGTCGGTCTGCTCGGTCTTGGTCGGCATGCCGGTGCTGGGGCCCGCGCGCTGCACGTCCACGACGATCAGCGGCAGCTCGGTGGTGACCGCGAGGCCGACCGTCTCCGCCTTCAGCGCCACACCGGGACCGCTCGTGGTGGTCACGCCGAGCGCGCCGCCGAACGCGGCCCCGAGCGCCGCGCCGACGCCCGCGATCTCGTCCTCCGCCTGGAACGTGCGGATGCCGAACCGCTTGTGCTTGGACAGCTCGTGCAGGATGTCGCTGGCCGGGGTGATCGGGTAGGACCCGAGGAACAGCGGCAGCTTCGACTGCACGCTCGCGGCGATCAATCCGTAGGCCAGCGCCTGGTTGCCGGAGATGTTGCGATAGACGCCCGGCGCCAGCCTGGCCGGCCTGACCTCGTACGAGACCGAGAACGACTCGGTCGTCTCCCCGTAGTTCCAGCCCGCCTGGAAGGCCGCGATGTTGGCCTTGGCGATGTCGGGCTTACGCGCGAACTTCTGCTCAAGGAACTTGATCGTGTGCTCGGTCGGCCGGTGGTAGAGCCACGACAGCAGGCCGAGAGCGAACATGTTCTTCGACCGTTCGGCGTCCTTTTTGGACAGGTCGAAACCCTCGAGGGCCTTCACGGTGAGCGAGGTCAGCGGGACCGCGTGCACGCGCCACTCGCTGAGCGAGTCGTCCTCCAGCGGGTTGGCCGCGTAGCCGACCTTCTGCAGGTTGCGCTTGGTGAACTCGTCGGTGTTGGCGATGATGTCCGCGCCCTTGGGCAGGTCGCCCAGGTTGGCCTTGAGCGCGGCCGGGTTCATGGCCACCAGCACGTTGGGCGCGTCGCCCGGCGTGAGGATGTCGTGGTCGGCGAAATGGAGCTGGAAGCTCGACACGCCCGGCAGGGTGCCTGCGGGGGCGCGGATCTCGGCGGGAAAGTTGGGGAGCGTCGACAAGTCGTTGCCGAACTCCGCCGTGCCGGCGGTGAAGCGGTCGCCGGTGAGCTGCATTCCGTCGCCGGAGTCACCGGCGAACCTGATGATCACGCGGTCGAGTTGCTGGACCTGCTTCGTCACAGCTCAGTCCTCCTCGACGCGCCACTGCGCGGTTGCCTTAGGCGCGTTCTCTGTTTCCATGCTAGATCCTCGGAAGGTCACGCGTTTGCATGCCACCCAAAGCGGGTAAACGCGGTCGGAGTCAGGTCAGGGTGAGGTGGGAGAGCGACGACACAGCCCGGCGGCCAGCCTGCAGAGGTCTACATGCAGGCGGGCGAACAGGACGGTTCGGGTCACGAGCGCCAACTATACGTCCCCCCAACACGTGCGCTACGTCAGGGGCTGCTTACCCGGCAGCTCGTTCCCTGACCTGTACATGCGGCCGGCCTGCATCCCCGCAGAGCCGTACAACTCAGGAACGGTCACCAGGCTGTAACCCTTCCCGCGCAACCTTTTGAGGATGTCCGGAACCGCATCCACGGTTTCCCGATGAATGTCGTGCATGAGAATGATCGCACCTGGATGCGCTTCGCGCACGACCCGGTCCGCGATGTCCGACGCCTTGGTGGCCGTCTGGTCCTCCGGGTCCACGTCCCAGGTGACCACCGAGCAGCCCATCTCACGTGCGACGTCGCGTACCTCCTGGCTCACCGCCCCGTACGGCGGCCGCACCAGCGTGGGCGTCTGCCCGATGACCTCCGACACCGCGTCCGAGGTCTTCCCGAGTGAGTCGGCGACCTTGCTGCTCGGCTGCTTCGACAGGTCCCTGTGGGCCCAGCTGTGGTTGCCGACCAGGTGGCCCTCCATGCTCATCCGGCGGACCAGCGCGGGCTCCGACGCCACGCCGCCGCCGACCGTGAAGAACGTCGCCCGCGCCCGCTGCTCCGCCAGCAGGTCGAGCAGCCGTCCGGTGTACGGGCCTGGGCCGTCGTCGAACGTCAGCGCCACGCACTTGCGCTTCGCGCAGTCCACGTTGCCCGCCCGGTTGCTGACCGCGTCGGGGCTGCTCGTGGCCGCGAATCCGGGGTTCACCGGGTGCGCCGACCGCCTGGCCGCCTCCCGCACCGCCTGCTGCGCCCGCCGTCCCAGGTCCGACAGCAGCGGCGCGACCTGCTGCGCCGGCACGGCCACCGCCACCCGGCCCAGCGAGCACCTGCCGACCTCGCAGTCGTCGAACTCCACGACCAGGTCGCCGTTCCTGTTGAACGCCATGGAGTCGAACGTGTCCGCGTCCGCCGTCACCCGGCTGCGCTCCACCTGTCCGCCGCGCTCCGCGAGCGCCTCCTTGACCAGGGCCGCCAGCCTGTCGAGCGCCGGCCTGCCCGCCAGCAGTCCCGTCGATCTCGCGGCCTTGCCGCTGCGCGGGTCGAACCAGTACGTACGCGTGGAGTTGCCCCAGTTCGTGCCCAGGAACTCGCCGGTTCGCAGGCGCACCCCGACCGCCTCGGGGGAGGCGGCGGCGAACTGCCACTCCACGTTCAGCTCCGGCTTGGGGAGGATGGGGGCGTCGCCGCGGGTCGTGCGCCTGAAGTCCTTGAGCTGCCGCTCGGCGCCGGCCTTGAGCATCCGGTTGAGTGCTGGGGCGTCGGTCAGCACCGGGTACTTGATGTGCACGTATCTGCCGGCCGTCGGGTCGCCTTCCGTGACGGTCGCGGTGGACAGGCCGACGACGGTGGCGGGATCGACGAAGTCGATCAGCGTCGGCTCTGCCGGGACCATGATGTCCCTCCCGTTGGAGGCGGCGGCGAGGCCGCAACCGGAGGCCGAGAGGGCCAGCAGAGCGATTCCCGTACAGAACCGCGATTTGTGCATGCTTGTCAGGTTATGGGTGCGATCTTACGGTTTACCCGGATTTTGTGTGATCAGTCCGGACACTTTGACTGCGCTGGGTACGCGTCACGTCCAGCTGAGGACCCGCTTCCGCCACGCGTACAGGATCCCCAGCGCGATGAACCCCAGGAAGACGAACATCTCCACCAGCGTGGTCAGCCCGTACCCGGGCGCATCGAACACCGTCGCCCACGGGAACAGGAACACGGCATCCACCGCGAACACCACGTACAGATACGTGAACACGTAGTACCGCACCTGTGACTGCGCCCACCCCTCACCCACAGGGTCGACCCCGCACTCGTAGGTGGTCAGCTTCTCGGGAGTGGGCCGCGACGGCCGCAGCAACCGATTGGCGAAGAGCGCGCCGGCGACGATCGCGACACCGATGGCAAGCAACGCGGCCACCAGCACATAGGAGCCAAAGTAGCCGTCCATGCCCGGATCGTAACCCGCCCCGCCCGACGAACCCACCCCTGAAACCACCCCGCATCGGGAGACCACTCACCCGCGCCACCCGCCCGCGCCACCTGTCCGCGCCACTTGTCCGCGCCACCCGCCCGTGCCACCTGCCCGTGCCACCCACCACCCCAAGTCCTGAAGCGCGTTCCCGTATCGCCTCCATCACCTCAGCCCTCACACCACCCCCACCAACCCCCTATGCACCACCCTTCCTTTGCCTGTCCTGTGATCCGCGCAAGAATGGCCGTATGGCAGCAACGGACCTTCCGATGCCCACAGTGGGCCCGGTTTCGCGATTGGCGCCCAAGCCGATGCGCTTCATCCTCAACTGGGGCCGCCGCTACTCGCTGTGGGTGTTCAACTTCGGGCTGGCCTGCTGCGCCATCGAGTTCATCGCGGCCTCGACCAGCCGTCACGACTTCATCCGCTTCGGCGTGATCCCGTTCGCGAACGGCCCCAGGCAGGCCGACCTCATGATCGTCTCAGGCACGGTCACCGACAAGATGGCCCCCGCGGTCAAGCGCCTGTACGAGCAGATGCCCGACCCGAAATACGTGATCTCGTTCGGCGCCTGCTCCAACTCCGGCGGCCCGTACTGGGACTCCTACTGCGTCACGAACGGCGTCGACCAGATCATCCCCGTGGACGTCTACGTCCCGGGCTGCCCGCCGCGCCCCGAGGCCCTCCTGTACGGCATCACCAAGCTCCAGGAGAAGATCGCCGGTGAAAAGCTGACAGACCGCTACATCTGGTCCCGCTCCCACGCGGAGGACCCGTCCGGCGGCCAGGCATGAGCGCCGACCTCGCGGCCGGCCTCGAGGCCCGCTTCGGCGACCGCGCCGAAGTCACGGAGTCCTACGGCGACACCACCATCGACGTGCCCCCGACAGACTGGACGAACCTCCTCGAATACGCCCGCGACACCCTCGGCCACGCCTTCTTCGACTGGCTGACGGGCGTCGACGAGCCTCCCGACACGTTCGCGATCGTGGCCCACGTCTACAACCCGGACACGCGGCGCAGGCTGCTGCTCCGCACCCGCGTTCCCCGCGACAACCCCCACCTCCCCACCGCCGTCCTCATCTACCGGGGCGCGAACTGGCACGAGCGCGAGACGTACGAGATGTTCGGCGTGATCTTCGACGGCCACCCCAACCTCGTCCCGCTCCTGCTCCCCGACGGCTTCGAAGGCCACCCGCTCCGCAAGGACTTCATCCTGGCCGCCCGCGTGGCCAAGCCCTGGCCCGGCGCCAAGGAGCCCGGCGAATCAGGACACGGCGCCCCGAGCCGCCGCAAGACCCTTCCGCCCGGAGTTCCAGCCGACTGGGGGCCGCCCGATGCTTGAAGTGGTGCTGAGCTTCGTCGTCATCCTCGTCGTGTTCCTGGTGCTGCCGCTGATCGTCGGTCAGACGGAGCACAAGGTCATGGCCCACATGCAGTCGAGGCTCGGCCCCATGTACGCGGGCCGCTTCCACGGCTGGGCGCAGCTCATCGCCGACGGCGTGAAGTTCGCCCAGAAGGAGGACATCATCCCGGCCGCGGCCGACCGCCGCATCTTCATGATCGCTCCCGGGGTGGCGCTGGTCCCGTACCTCCTCGTCCTGATCGTCATCCCCATCGACCGCGGCCGCGCCGCCGTCGACCTCGACCTCGGCCTGTTCTTCGTCCTCGCCGTCATGGGTGTCGGCGTGCTCGGCTCGATCATGGCGGGCTGGGCGTCGGCCAACAAATACTCCGTGCTCGGCGGGATGCGCTCCGCGGCTCAGCTCATGTCGTACGAGCTGCCTCTCGTCCTCGCCGCCTCCTCGGTCGCGATGGCGGCCGGCACCCTGTCGCTGTCGGGGATCGTCGAGGCCTGGCAGTGGTGGTGGCTGCCGTGGCAGGCGATCGGCGGCATCGTCTTCTTCGTGGCCGGCCTCGCCGAGCTGCGCCGCCCGCCGTTCGACATGCCGATCGCCGAGTCCGAGATCATCATGGGCCCGATGACCGAGTACACCGGCATGCGTTTCGCCCTCTTCATGCTCTCCGAGTACGTCGGCATCGTCGTCCTGTCCTTCCTGACCACCGTGCTGTTCCTCGGGGGCTGGCACGGCCCGTTCCTGCCCGGCTGGCTCTGGACGCTGGTGAAGGTCTTCTTCCTGTCGTTCGTCGTGATCTGGCTGCGCGTGACGTACCCGCGGCTCCGCGAGGACCAGCTGCAGAAACTCGCCTGGGCGGTGCTCGTCCCATTGGCGCTCGTGCAACTGGCCCTGACCGGCCTGCTCAAAGTCGTGATCTGACCCGGTACGACCAATAATCCAATCTCTTTAGACCGAATTATTGGTCCTTGATGCCCCTCAACCGCCTACGTACGATCACCGTTCGAGAAGGAACGTCCCGTACGGAGGTGTTCACGTGCTCTCAAAGCGCCTGCTCGCGAAATTGGTGGTAGCCGCCGCCATCATCACCACCGGCATCCTGGCCGCCGCCCCCGCCAACGCCGTAACGGACCCGCCCAGCACCGACGGGTACATCTGGTCCAACTGACCGCACCCCGCGCAGACCACAAGGCTCCCCGAGAGCCTCCAACCCACGCCCCCGAAGGTGTCACATGATTTCGAAGAAAGCAGCAGCACAGGTCGTCGCAGCCATAGCGATCACCGTCGCCGGCATCCTGGCCGCGAGCCCCGCCAATGCCGTCACCGATCCGCCCAGCGGCGGCCAGGTCGGCACCAACGGCTTCACCTGGTCCAACTGAGAGCGCGGCCGGCGGGTATCGCGCCGAGCAGGTCAGCGGACGATGGCCAGCATCACGTCGGAGGCTGACGGACGATCCGTGGGCTGCTTGCTCAGGCAGGCGCCCACGACGTCGCGTAAGCCGGCCGGCAACCGCGACAGATCGGGAGCATGATTGAGCACCCGATTGAACACCGCCGGCACCGTGTCCTCCCCGAACGCCGGCCGCCCGGTGGCCGCGAACACCATCGTCACCGCCCAGCTGAACACGTCGGACGGCGGCCCCACGGTCTCGCCCTTGAGCTGCTCAGGCGACATGTAAGGCGGAGTGCCCACCATTTTCCCGGACGTCATCGTCATCTGATCGAGCGCCCTGGCGATGCCGAAGTCGATCACCCGCGGCCCGTCGTGCCCGATCAGCACGTTGCTCGGCTTGAAATCCCGGTGAACGACCCCCGCCTTGTGGATGGCCGCCAGCGCCCCGGCTGTGGACAACGCCAGCCGCGTCAGACCGTCCTCATCCCGCGGCCCGTGCTTCCTGACGAGCTGCTCCAGCGACGGCCCGTCCACGTACTCGCTGACGATGTACGCGTGCTGCCCGCCGATGTTCACGTCGAGCACCCGGGCTGTGGAAAACGTCGCCACCCGCCGCGCCGCCTCCACCTCGCGCGCGAACCTCGTCCTGGCCACGTCATCGACCAGATCGTGCAGCACCTTCACCGCCACCCGCACCCCGTTGGGCGCCATGGCGAGGTAGACCGCTCCCTGCCCGCCGCGCCCGAGCTGCCGCTCCACGCGGTAGTGCCCGATCCACTGCGGCTGCCCCAGCGGCCGATGCACGGACGGAGCGGTGGTGCGCTGCCGCACGTCTGCTGGGGGACGAGGAGTCGGAGTCGGAGTCGGAGTCGGAGTCGGAGTCGGAGTGGGAGTGACAGCCGGAGTGAAAACCGCCGTCATGCGAGCTTTGGCCATGAACGGCACCAGAATCCCCGAATGGATGACCCCGCCGACCCAGCTGAGCAGGAGCCCCAGCGTGACGGGCACGGTCAGCTCGGCGGGAGCGTCGTCATTGGGATAGGCCAGCACGGCGATGGTGAACGACCCCATGCCGACCAGATAGATACACGCCGCCACCGCGTGCCAGACGTTGCGCAGCCAGAACGCCGCGAACCCCACCGTGAACGGGGTCGCGAAGCCGCAGGTGAGCAGCGGCAGACAGGCCCACACCACGGCGGCCGTCCACCGCAGGCCGCTCGGCCGGATCGGATGGCTGTGCTGCATGGCGGAGAGACTATCGCCCTGCCACCCGTTCATATCGGACATGCACACAGCTTGTGGATAACTACCCGTCAGCCTGTGGATAGCTGTGGAAAACCTGGGGACAACCCCACTCCCTCATTCACGTCCAGCCCCAAGTGCGTCATGATGTTGAACCATGGGGCGGATACCGGGAGTGGGACTGGCGAAAGGGCTGTCCATCACCCTTCGCCACATGCTGCGCAAATCCGTCACGCAGCAATACCCCGAGGTCAAGCCCGACCTGCCGCCCCGCAGCCGCGGCGTCATCGCGCTGGTCGAGGAGAACTGCACCTCGTGCATGCTCTGCGCCCGCGAATGCCCCGACTGGTGCATCTACATCGACTCGCACAAGGAGACGATCCCGGCGCCTGAGGGCGGCCGCGCCAGGCAGCGCAACGTCCTCGACCGCTTCGCGATCGACTTCTCGCTGTGCATGTACTGCGGCATCTGCATCGAGGTCTGCCCGTTCGACGCGCTCTTCTGGTCCCCGGAGTTCGAGTACGCGGAAGGCGACATCCGCAACCTCCTCCACGAGAAGGACAAACTGTCCACCTGGGTCCAGACCGTCCCCCCGCCGCCCGCTCATGACCCAGGCGCCGAGCTCCCCAAGGAACTGACCGCAGCCCGCCGCCCACCCCGTCCCGCTGCTCCCAAGAGAGACCAGCCACCCGCGGCCAAGCGCACACCAACCCCGGAGAAGGCCCCAACTCCCAGCAGGGATGAGGAAACCACGGCGGCCTCCGGCCCAGACCAGGGCACAATGGCGGCCTCCGGCCCAGACCAGGGCACCACGCCGGCATCCGATGCGGGGCTCACTCAGGGCGCCACGCCCGCCGAACAGGGCCCCACCGCCGGGCCGTCCCGCCCGGGAGGCCGTCCTCGCCGCGCCATGACGAACGTTCGGGGAATCCGCCCTCCGGGCGCCCTCCCCTCGAAGGACGAACCCTCCGCAGGCCCAGCGCCACAGCCCCAAGAGGCGAAGGGCACCCCAGCCGCGAACCAGCAACCCGCACCACAAGACCAGCAACCCGCACCACGAGACCAGCAACCCGCACCACGAGACCAGCAACCCGCACCACAAGACGAGCAGACCGCACCTCAAGACGAGCAGACCGCACCTCAAGAGAACCCCGCACAGAAAGACCGAGAAGGGCCTTCATCCACAGGCGAGCCGCCTCCCGGCGAGTTGTCCACAGCCGAGGGCGAGCCGCCGCCGAAGCCCGATCAGCAAGGGCAGACTTCTGCCGCGAGCCGCCGCCGGCGCAGGATGGCCGATCCACGGTCCATCAGGCCCCCGGGGCGGCTCGGTCCTGACGAGTCGGAGGAGTCCGAGGAGGAGTCGTGACCGAGGCGGTGCCCTCCTACCTGTCACCCACCGGGCAAGAGATCGTCTTCTTGCTGCTGGGAGCGGTAGCGGTTGGATCGGCGCTGCTCGTCGTCATGACCAAGCAAATCGTCCACGCGGCCCTCTGGCTCGTGGTCTGCTTCGGCGCGCTCGCCGGGGGCTACCTCGTGCTCACAGCGGAGTTCGTGGCCTGGGTCCAGGTGCTCATCTACGTGGGCGCGATCATCGTGCTGCTCCTGTTCGGCATCATGCTCACTCGCGCGCCCATAGGCCGCTCCGCCGACCTCGACAGCGGCAACAAAGTGGTGGCGGCCGTAGTGGCGATGGCGACGGCGACGATCCTCGTCACGGTCGTGATCGACGGCTTCCGTACGGCCTACACACCCCTGACTCCAGGCCCCGGCGCCGCCAAGGAGCTGGGCGCCAGCATCTTCGCGACGTGGGTCCTCCCCTTCGAGGCACTGTCCGTCCTCCTGCTGGCGGCCCTGATCGGCGCCATAGTCCTGTCCCGCACCGACATCCCAGGCGCCCCCACCCGCACCTCCGCGCAGCAGCAAGGGAACAACGGCCCCGCCCTCACACCCGGCGGCCGGCAGAGCCCCTCACCATCTGACGGACCCGAGCGCAGCACACCCTCGGATCAGACCGTGCGTGACCTGTCATCCGACGAGCGCGTGAACGGCCCGCCATCCAACGAGGCCGCGGACGGCGCACCACCCGACGAGACCGGGGGTCAGTAGTGCACATCGTCTACCCGGCGGTCGTCTCCGCGCTCCTGTTCTCCATCGGCGTCTACGGCGTGCTCGCACGACGCAACACGATCCTCGTCCTGATGTCGGTCGAGCTGATGCTCAACGCCGTCAACCTCAACCTGGTCGCGTTCGACGTATGGCTGGGCGACCGCCTGCACAGCGGCCAGGTGCTCACCCTCTTCGTCATCGTCATCGCCGCCGCCGAGGTGGGCCTGGGCCTGGCCATCGTGCTCGCCCTCTACCGCAACCGCCAGACCATCGACCTGGACCACCTCCGCGCCCTCACCGAACCCGCCGACGACAGCCCCGACCCCATCACAACCCCCACCGACGACCACACCCGTGCCGCGGCCGGTCACGCCGGCACGCCCAGCAAGGTGGGGGACGGTCGTGCGAGTCCACCCGACGGCCACCCCAGCACGACCGCCGAGCCCGCGAGACCTGCCGACCACCCCCAGGACGACTCCGAGCGCCCCGTCAACCGAGGCGGTGGTAAGCGATGACGACCTTCCCCCTCCTGGTCGTGCTGCTCCCGTTCGCAGCGGCGGCGGCCGGTCTGCTGGTGTCCCGCTGGCGCCCAGGCAGACCGCCGACGACCACCACGGGCACCAAGCGGGCGGCCTGGATCGCCATCCTCCCCACCGCGGCCGCAGCCGTCCTGGCGGCCTGGCTGGCCTGGACGCCGGGTTTCAGCTACTTCACGCACACCACCACACCAGCCGCACCCACCGGCCAGACCTACGGCACGATCATCACCGGCGGCGTCCCGATCTCCCTGACGCTCCAGGCCGACGCGCTCTCCGCCGTCCTGGGCGTCCTCGTGACCCTGGTGGCGCTGGCCGTACAGATCTATTCGGTCGGCTACCTCGAAGACGACCCGCGCTACCCCTCCTACAGCGCCTTCATCAGCCTGTTCACCAGCGCGATGCTCCTGGTCGTCTACGCGGGCGACCTCCTGGTCCTCTACGTGGGCTGGGAGATCATGGGCCTCTGCTCCTACCTCCTCATCGGCCACTGGTGGGAAGACCGCGGCAATTCACGCGCCGCGATCAAGGCGTTCCTGGTGACGCGGCTGGGCGACGTCGGCTTCCTGTTCGGCATCTTCGTGCTCGGCATGGGGGCGGGCAGTTTCCGCATCGCCGACGTCCTGGCGAAGGTGCCCGAGATGTCCACGGCGACGGTCGTGACGGCCACGATGCTGCTGCTGGCCGGCGTCGCGGGCAAGAGCGCCCAGGTGCCGCTGCACACGTGGCTGCCCGACGCCATGGCGGGCCCGACCCCGATCAGCGCGCTGATCCACGCCGCCACGATGGTCGCGGCCGGCATCTTCATCGTGGCCAGGCTGTTCCCCGCGTTCCTCGCCGCACGTCCCACGCTCGACGTGCTGGCCGTCATCGCGGCGCTGGGCATGCTGGGCGCCGCGCTGGCCGCGCTCGCCCAGGACGACCTGAAACGCGTGCTCGCCTACTCCACGGTCAGCCAGCTCGCCTACATGGCCGGCGGGCTCGCGGCCGGCTCCGACACCGCGGCCGTCTTCCACTTGCTCACGCACGGCGCGTTCAAGGCGCTGCTGTTCCTGTGCGCGGGCCTGGTGATCCACCACGTCGGCTCCAACCTGATGACGCGGATGGGCGGCCTGCGCAGGGAGCTGCCGGTGACGTTCGTGACGATGACGATCGGGTTCGCCGCCCTGATGGGTCTCCCGCCGGCCAGCGGTTTCTTCAGCAAGGACGGCCTGCTCCTCGCGATGGACCGCGCCCTGGCCGGCCCCGGCCTGACCGACGCGGCGGCCCTCCTCCTGTACGGATGCGCGCTCGCGACCGTCGCCGTCACCGGCGCGTACGCCACCAGGGCCTGGCTGCGCACCTTCTTCGGCGAGCCCAGAGCCGTGGCGCTCCCGGAGCCGCCGCCCGGCACCGCCCACGTCGTGGACGTCAGGGAGGCTCCGCGCACGATGCTCGTCCCCGTCGTCGTCCTGGCCGTCCCCGCCCTGCTGCTCGGCTTCGCGGGTGAGCTCCACGTCGCGTTCGGCGTGGCCGCCGTCAGCGTCGTGCTCGCGCTGCTCGGCGCGGGCGTCGTCTACGCGTTCTGGCGCAGCGACCCCCTCGCCGACCCGGCCCGCCTCCTGGGGCCGCTGCGGGCGCCGTGCGAGCGGGCGTTCTACGCCGACACCCTGTACGCGGCCCTGTTCGTCCGCCCGATCCTGGCCCTGGCCACGGCGGTGGTGCGGACGGACGACACGGTCGTGGACGGTGCCGTACGCGGATCGGGCAGGTCGGCCCGCGGCCTGTCGGCAGTCCTGCGCCTGGCCCAGAACGGCAACGTCCAGCTCTACGTGAGCGGCCTCCTGGCCGGCGTCCTGCTGATCGCGGTGGGGGCGGTGGTGTTCACATGACGCGGCGGACCCGGGCGGTGATGTGCGCATGATGGCCTGGCCCTCGACGCCGATCATGGGGCGGTTCCGGGCGGTGGTGTGCAGATGATGGCCTGGATCCCGGTCGTCCTCCTGGCCGTGCCGCTGCTGGGCGCCCTCCTGCTCCTCCTCGCCCCAGACGCCCTGCGTCCCGTGCTCCGTCCGTACGGACTGATCCTCTCGGCCGTCACGCTGGTCGCGAGCCTCGTGCTCGTGGCGGCCTTCGACTACGCCCGCCCGGCCGCGATGCAGTTCGAGCTGGACCTGCCGTGGATCCCCGACCTGGGGCTGCGCTTCCACCTCGGCGTCGACGGCATCTCGCTGCCGCTGGTCACGCTGACGGCGCTGCTGACGTTCTTGTGCTTCGTCTACCTCAGCCGGGGACGCGGATCCGTGGGGGCACGGCCGAGGGCGCTCGTGTTCACGCTGCTGGTGCTCGAAGTGGGCATGATCGGCACATTCCTGGCCCTCGACCTGCTGCTGTTCTTCGTCTTCTTCGAGATCGTCCTCATCCCGATGTATTTCCTGATCGGCATCTGGGGCGGCGAGGGGCGCAGGGCGGCATCGGTGAAGTTCATCCTGTACACGCTGCTGGGCTCGGTCGTCATGCTGCTCGGCCTGCTGCTGGTGTGGGCGCAGACTGGCACGCTGGACATCGTGGAGCTCAGCGAGTCCCACGGGGCCGGGATGTCGAGGTCCGTGCAGATCCTGGCGTTCGTGGCGATCGGCGTGGGTCTGGCGGTGAAGACGCCGATGTGGCCGCTGCACACGTGGCTGCCCGACGCCCACACCGAGGCTCCCACCGTCGGCTCGGTGCTGCTCGCGGGCGTGCTGCTGAAGATGGGCACGTACGGTTTCGCCCGCATCGCCATCCCCGTCCTGCCCGAGGGGGCGGCGGCGGTGGCGCCGTGGCTGGGGGCGTTCGCGGTGGTCGGCATCGTGTACGGCGCCCTGGCCTGCCTGGCCCAGCGTGACCTGAAGCGCATGATCGCGTACTCGTCGGTGGGCCACATGGGCTTCGTCCTGCTCGGCTTCGCCACGCTCACGCCGGTCGGCATCAACGGCGCACTCTTCGCGAACGTCGCCCACGGCCTCATCACCGGCCTGCTGTTCTTCTTGGCCGGCGCCATCAAAGAGCGCCACCACACCGCCGACATGCCCACCCTGGGCGGCGGCCTGCTGGCGCGGCTGCCCAGGCTGGGCTCGCTGCTGACGTTCGCGGCGATCGCCTCCCTGGGGCTGCCGGGGCTGGCCGGGTTCTGGGGGGAGATGCTGGCGCTGCTCGGGGCGTTCCAGCCGGGCGCCGGGCTGCCGCTCGGGCTCTTCCGTACGTACATGGTGATCGGCGGGCTGGGCGCGGTCCTGACGGCGGCGTACTTCCTGGTCATGCTGTCACGCGTCACCCACGGACGGCCGCGCACGGCCGCCGGGACGGAACGGCCGGCGGTCGACGACCGCCTGATGCCCAGCAGCGTCCCAGACGAACGCCCGGTCACACTGATCGGCCGGGAGCCCGATGCGGCGGCCACCACCGCTGTGACCGCGACCGCGGAACGAGCGGCTCCTGCGCCCGACACGCCCGACGTCGAGCCCAACGAGTGGCTGGCCTGGACCCCGCTGGTGGTGCTGACCCTGCTGTTCGGCCTCTGGCCCGGCCTGCTGCTCTCCCTGACCACACCCCCCGTGCAAGCCCTGCTGGGAGCCCTCTCATGATCCAGCAGATCGACTACTTCGTGATCGCACCCCCGCTGGTGCTGGCCCTGACGGCGGCCCTGGTGCTGCTGCTCGACGCGTTCCTGCCGTCCCGCCCGCTCCTGAGCGGCCTGCTGACGCTGGCGGGGGTCGTGATCGCGGCCGGGTTCGTGGTCGCGCAGGCGCTCGGCACGGGCTCGCGGTCGACGTTCTGCGTCCCGCGGAACCTGGGCGGAACGGCGATGACGTGCTCGTTCGTGGCCGACGGTTTCACGCTGGTGTTCGCCGGGCTGGTGCTGGTGGCCGCGGTGGTGGTCGTCCTGATGTCGATGACCGAGCTGGCCCGCGGCGGCATCCCCGTCGGCGAGTGGTACTTCCTCCTCCTCTGCACCCTCGTCGGCGCGGTCAGCCTGCCCGCGTCCCGCGACCTGATCATGCTCGTCGTGGCGCTCGAGCTGGTCTCGCTCCCCGTCTTCGCCCTCACCGCGCTCAAACGCTACGACGGCCGCTCGTCGGAGGCGGCGGTGAAGCTGTTCGTGGTGTCGGTGGTCTCTACCGCGATCATGCTCTTCGGCGTGTCGCTCCTGTACGGCATCGCGGGCACGGTCTATCTGTCCCGCTTGTCCGGAGTGTTCGGCGGTCAGATGGCGGCTCCAGGGGCTCCTGAGGCCATGTCCGAGGGCCTGCCCGCGGTCGTGACGGTCGGCGTGGTGCTCGTGGTCGCCGGGTTCGCGTTCAAGATCGCCGCGGTGCCGTTCCATGCGTGGGCGGCCGACGTCTACCAGGGCGCGCCCATCCCGGTCGCCGCGCTGCTCTCGGTCATCTCGAAGGCGTCCGGATTCGCCGGGTTGATCCTCGTCCTGGTCGCCGCGCTCGGGGGGCAGGCCGACACCTGGGCGCCGATCGTCGGCATCGTGGCCGCGCTCACCATGACCGTGGGCAACCTGCTCGCGATGCGCCAGCGTTCCGCCGTACGCCTGCTGGCCTGGTCCTCGGTCGCGCAGTCCGGCTACATTCTCGCGCCGCTCGCGGTGACGGGCGAGTCCGCGGTGCGGTCGTCCATCGCGTACCTCGTCATCTACGCCGCCATGAACCTCGGCGCGTTCACCGTCGTCATGCTCGTCCTCCGCACCGAGCTCGACGACTACCGCGGCCTGGTGTTCCGGCGCCCGGCGGCCGGGTTGGCGCTCGCGTTCTGCCTGATCTGCCTGGCCGGCCTGCCGCCCGGCCTGGCCGGGCTGTTCGCGAAGGTGTTCGTCTTCCGCGAGATCGTCGCGGGCGGCGCCGGCTGGCTGGCGCTCGTCATGGCCGTCAACACCGTGATCGGCCTCTACTACTACGCCGTCTGGACCGCCCGCCTGTTCGCCCCCGGCGACCCCGCGCCGCTCAGGGCGCCCGCCACCGCCTGGTACGCCATGGGCGTGGCCGTGGTGGCGGCCGTGCTGTTCTCGTTCGCGCCGCAGCTCGCGCTCGACGTGTCGTCCCTGTCCTGACCCCCGCGCGTCGCGCTCCGCCCCCACGTGAGCACATTGGGGAACGAAGAGCCGGGTCATCATCGTTGGACGTGGTGGAACCCGGACCACGAAGGGGGGGACCTTGCACCACAACGGTCTGCGCACCGCCGTATTGCTCGGCGGGCTGTCGGCGCTGATTCTCGCGGTGGGCGCGTGGTTGGGCGGCGGTACCGGTGTGCAGGTCGCGCTCATGCTCGCGCTGGCGAGCAACGGCGTCGCGTACTTCTTCTCCGACCGCATCGCCCTGTCGGCGATGCGGGCCAGGCCGGTCAGCGAGGTCGAGCAGCCCACCCTCTACCGAATCGTCCGCGAGCTGTCCACCGAGGCCCGCCAGCCGATGCCGCGCCTGTACATCTCGCCGACGGTGCAGCCGAACGCGTTCGCGACCGGCAGAAGCCCGCGCAAGGCGGCCGTGTGCGTCACGTACGGGCTGACGCAGCTGCTCGACGAGTCCGAGCTGCGCGGCGTGATCGGGCACGAGCTGTCCCACGTGTACAACCGCGACATCCTGATCTCCTCGGTGGCGGGCGCGCTCGCCACGATGATCACCTGGCTCAGCTACGTGACCGTGTTCTTCGGCGGCTCCGACGACGACGAGGGGCCGGGCTTCCTCGGCGCGCTGCTGATGATGGTGCTCGGCCCGGTGGCGGCCATGATGGTGCAGATGGCGATCTCCCGCACGCGGGAGTTCCAGGCGGACGAATCGGGCGCCCGGCTGACCGGCGACCCGCTCGCGCTCGCCTCGGCCCTCCGCAAAATCGAGATGGGCGCCCGCCGGCTTCCGCTTCCCGAGAACAGCCGCCTGACCTCGGCCTCGCACATGATGATCGCGAACCCGTTCAGCGGCTCCGGCTTCGGCCGCCTGTTCTCCACCCACCCGCCCACCTCGGAGCGGGTCGCCCGCCTGGAGCGCATGGCGGGCTACCGCCGCTGACGCCTACTCGACCGCGGTGATCTTCCGCAGGATCACCGCGAGGTCCTCGGGAAAGACGGTCTCGTCGGTGGCCTCGAGCTCCTCGGCGCTCCACCAGCGGTGCCCGAGCGTCGTGTCCTTCTCGATCTGCTCCATGTGCTCGAACGACACCTTCGCCTGCCCACCGAGCCGGATCGCGAAGAATGCCTGGTCCTGAGTGAACGCGTAGTCGCCCCACTCGAACTCGACCAGCGCCTCGGCATGCGGCCCCGTGAACTCCTCGGCCCGCGCCTGGACGCCGACCTCCTCGTACAGCTCGCGCGCCGCCGCCTCCTGCAGAGTCTCGCCGTCCTCCCTGGCCCCGCCGATCGTGAACCAGAACCGCCGCTCCGGCTGAGCCGGATCGAGACCGTGCAGCAGGAGAACGCGGTCATGCTCATCGATGGGCAGCACGCGCGCCGTGAATCGACGCAGGGGGATTTTCGTCACGTCTAAGGAGCATACGGTCGCGGCCGTACGACGAGACGTACCGGACCGAAACGAAGCGGCCGTCGCCGTGGTCGTGTGGCGGGACGTACCGGACCGGGGCGGTGACGGTCATGGCCGCGCGGTGAAACGCACTAGACCGAAACGGAGCCAGCGGCCCGAGGCACAAGGCGCGTCGCTGACGGCGCGTCGCTGACGGCGCGTCCTGCCGCCGTTGTGCCCCGGAACACGAGCCGGCCCAGCATGCTCTGGCTGACTAGCGGTAGTTCACGAACTGCAGGGCGATGTCCAGATCCTTGCCCTTGAGCATGGTGATGACGTCCTGGAGGTCGTCCTTCTTCTTGGAGCTGACCCGAAGCTCCTCGCCCTGAATCTGCGCCTTGACTCCCTTCGGGCCCTCATCGCGGATCAGCTTGGAGATCTTCTTGGCATGCTCCTGATCGATGCCCTCCTTGAGGGCCACCATCAGCCGATACTCCTTGCCGGACAGCTTCGGCTCATCGGCGTCGAGGACCTTCAGCGACAGCCCGCGCTTGACGATCTTCTCCTTGAAGACGTCGAGCGCCGCGTTCGCCCGCTCTTCACTGTTCGCCTTGATCTCGATGTTGTTCTGCCCGGACCAACTGATGCTCGCCCCCGTACCCTTGAAGTCGAAGCGGTGCCCGAGCTCCTTGACCGTCTGATTGAGGGCGTTGTCGACCTCCTGGCGGTCGATCTTGCTAACGATGTCGAAAGATGAATCGGCCAAAGCACCCATCCTCTCAGCTGCGGTGAACCGGCCCGGCTGCGAACGCACGGACCCAGCGCACGAGCCTAGCCAGCATCGGCCCGCCGTGCAGGACCCCGCCCCCTTGCTCACCCCGTACCCCGACCCTCCCGTACGCCCGATCCATCCGTTTTCACCCCATCCACCGCTCCTCGCACGGGGGAGGTGGCCCTGGCGGAGATCGAAAGAGATCCGGCTCGGGACAAACCGGTGTCACGTACACCTCCGAAGTCCGCTATTCTTCTTTCTGTCGCCGCGAGAGCGGATGGCACGGCAGGTTGCCCGAGTGGCCAAAGGGAGCGGTCTGTAAAACCGTCGGCTCAGCCTACGCAAGTTCGAACCTTGCACCTGCCACCAGCAGTAACAGCAGGTCAGAGGCCCTTCGGGGCCTCTTCTGCGTTTCAGGGGTGTGCAGCCGGATGCCGCTCTGAGCGGCCTGTTGTCGCTGGTCCACCAATATGCGTGCAATGATCTTGAGTGCGTTTTCGCAGGTCGAGCCTTGGTTCCGGCCAATACGCGGCCAAGAACAAAAGCCCCGGTGGTGGCCGGGGCTCTGGGCGGAGTTGAGGTGTGGGTCATGCGGCGAGGGCGTCGCCGATCCGCTTGTTGGCGATCTCCTGTTGGCCGTCGATGCACTTGGCATAGACCCTCAGCAGGACATCGACGCTGTGGCCCGCTCGTTCGGCCACATCCGGGGCTGACACGCCCACGTTGAGCCAGAGGGACACCGCCGCGTGCCGGAGATCATAGGGACGCTTGGCGAGCGGAGAGGCGACCTGGGCGGGCGTGAAGGCCAGGAGCCGAGCGGCCTGCCAGACCTCTGTGTACGCCGTTGAGGCGATGACGCCGCCTCTCTCGCTGCGGAAGACCCGGCCGTCCTTGGCCGTTCCGTACTCGGCGATGTGCTCGCGGAGGATCTTGACCAGCTCGGGAGGGACGGGCACTGGTCGGACGTCTTGTCTGCCCCGGTGCTTGAGGCCGCGTTCCTCGTGCGCGTCCCCCGTGTCGGTCCACTGCGTGTTGACCTCGGGGCGGGACACGTCGATCGTCAGCCGTCCCCAGCCTGCGGCGGGCAGGTGGCAGTCCTGGATACGGAGGCCGACGGCTTCGGCCGGTCGAAGGGCGGCGTAGTACATGCAGGCGAAGAGGGCCATGAGTCGCCGGCCTCTGCCGCGTCGGCCGACGTAGGTCACCGCGGTCAGCAGCTCTTGTGCCTGGCGCGGGTTCACCACGACGCGAGGGTCTACCGTCTCCGTGGTCTTGGGCGGCTTCCACTTGATCTTGTGCAGCGGATTTGCCGAAAGTTCTTCCAGCTCTACTGCGTACTCCAGGAGGGCGTGGAAGACGGCACGCTTGCGGGCGATCGTCGTGGAGGCTGCCGCCTTGCCATCGAGGCACAGCGTCAGGGCGTGCAGGGCGAGCCGTACGGTCTTGGCTTCCTCCAAACTGGCCAGGTCGAGCGAGGCCGCCTTCATCCAGGCCACGGCAGCATTGTGCTGCTGTGGGACGGTCGGGCGCTTGTCTTGTGGCAGGAGGAGGAGCTTACGGAGAGCCGTGCGCAGCTCGCGGGCATCTGGGCGGCCCGCTCGGTCTTTGGTCAGGGCGGGTAGGACCGTCGCCAGGGCATCGGACATGCTGTCCCGGCTCTTGGCCGCTGCATGCGGCCACTTCATCTCTATGAACGCCTGGGCGAACTCCAGAACGCTCCGAGCGTCCTTGGCCTTGATCATGGACATCGGTAGCCCGGAGTCCACATCGAAGGCCTCACCGCGCTTGGCGGCCTGGCGCAGGTCTGACAGGAAGCTCTCGGCGAGGGCCTTGGTGCGGTAGGTCTTCGAGGAGCGCTTGCGGGCGACGGACCAGCGGACGACGTACGAGGGTGTCTTGCTGGACTTGTTGCGGGTGATCTCGAAGAACTTCACGTCGTACGAGGTCGTCATGCGGCACTCCGGAGGGATTCAAGCCAGGCGTTGAGGTCGCTGCGGTAGATGCGGAGTTCGCCGTTGGGCAGGCGGATGCCCTCGGGTGCCTTGCCGACCTCACGCCAGCGGTAGAAGGTCCGGCGGGAGACGCCGCCGAGTTCGTCGAGGACCTGTCGGACGGTCAGCAGCTCGTCTCGTGCGGTCATGCGGCCCTCCCCACGTCTTCGACTGCCGAAAGATCTTGTCCGGTTGCTCTGGCTTCCAGTTCACGGAGGTGGGCGCGCCAGCGTTGGCGTTCGTGGACGGATCGGAGGAGGCGGACGGCGAGGGGTGGCACGTTGGCGTCGCCGGCCGGGACGGGACGCCAGACGTAGCGGTGTGGGTCGGTGGGCTCGTCGGCCTGGCCGAGGGCTTCCAGGACCCAAGTTCGGCGGTCCTGCTTGTGCTCGGCCAGGGTCTTGTTCGACCACTTCCGGGAGACCAGGACGCGGCGTCCGGCGTAGCCGAGGTGTTCGGGCTTGTGGGCCTTGCCACGGCAGCGGCCGGGCTGCATGCCGGGCTTGGCGTCCTTGGGCTGGATGCCGTAGCGCAGCCAGTTCGGGCAGGCGGGTGAGCAGGGTTCGTAGCGGAGCGCGTCGAGCATGCGGGCGGCGTGCTGTTGCTGGGCCTGGCCGCCGTCGAGGGCCTCGCCGAGGCTCTTGGTGAGGTACTTGGACAGGTAGCGGATGCACTGGTCGGCGTCCGGGGTGCCCGCGAGCACGCCTTGGACGTCGACTTGTTCGCCGAAGCGGATGACGTGGAGCGGTTCGGCGTCCTCGTCGAGTGAGTCGAGGGCTTCGTCCCAGGTGGGCAGGACTTCGCCGGTGGCCGGGTTCAGGTAGCCGGTGCCGTCCTGCCAGACAGGCAGGTGCTCGCCCTCGAAGACGACTTCGTCAGCTTGGGGCCACCAGACCTGGTGGTAGGTCGCGGCGGCGATCTGCTTGATCTCTGCTCGTGGGAGCGTTCCACGGATGGCCATGTGCAGGTGCGGGGCGAGCCGCTTCTGTGGCTCTACCGAGGCGAAGTACTGCACGTCGTAGCCCGCGACCCGGCGCAGGTTCTGTACGAAGCGGTCCACGAGCTTGGAGAAGTGCAGCGCGTCTCGGGCAGCGCGTCGGTAGTCGTAGGTGTCGGGGTCGATGGGTGCGCCGTCGCGGACCTTGCCGTAGCTGGGCAGGGTGAGAGTGACGAACAGGGACGGCCGGTAGACCTTGCCGTCGCTGGCTTGGAAGGTGCGCCCAAGGGTGGTGTGGGCCATTTTGCGCTTGGGCAGGTCGGGTGCGTCCTGACGTCGCCGGGTGGAGCGGGAGCGCTTGGCGGTGGTGCGGCCGAGGACGTTGCCGCGCATGCCTGCGGCGTTGATCTCCTCGTCTAGGCCGCTAATGATCGCGTCGAGTTCGGTGGTGTCGTCGCCGGCCTTTTCGGCGGTGTCACGTTGGGCTTGGTAGTCCGCGCGGAACTCCACCAGCCAGCGCTGTTCCTCGTTGGGTTCGTCGGGTGTGATGGTGGGTTCTTCGTCGAGGTGCCAGCCTTCGCGGCATTGGGCCTTGCGGAGCTGCTTGTTGCGCTTGGCACACGGCGGGCACTTGCTGTCGAGGGTGGCCCCGCACGGGACGTCGATGACCTCCCAGGTGCCGGTGTGGGTGTCGAGGCGCTTGAGCGGGATCGGGCGGATGCAGACGCCGTGCTGCTTGGCGACCTCTGCGAGTACGTCGCGGGCCATTGGCATGGCTTGGCGGACGGCTCGGGGGAGGGCGCGGTCGTGCGCATGGGTCATGCGTTCCTCCCTTCGTCGGGGTCGGTGACGATGAGTGCGGTCTGGCCGCACTCGGCGCACTCGACCAGGCCGCGTACGGGGTCGAGCCAGAGAGCGTTCGGGGTGAGGCAGGTGGCGCAGCGCAGGCCGTGGAGCAGGTGAGTCATGCGGCCTGCCCGTGGTAGGCGACCATGGCGCGAATGTCGGTGTCGGAGACGTAGGCGGCGCGGACCCGGATCGGTTCGGGTGAGGTCTCCAGGCGCATGTACGCGACGCCCGCGCCCAGCTCAGGTACGGGTGAGATGTGGTCGGCCAGGGCGCCCCGGTCGCGTGCGCCGTCGCCGAGGACCATGTCCACCTGCTCGGACTCATCCAGCCGGAGCGCGATCTTGTCGGGGAACAAGTTGCGGATGTTCATGACCTCCTTACGTGGGTCCTGGAGGGCCGCCATGACTCCGACACCGACCGAGCGGCCCTGGGTGGCGAGCGTGGCCAGCGCGGCGGAGATGCGCTGCCGGAGTTGTCGGTCGGGTTGGTAGGCGGTCAGGAACGCCACCTCGTCCACGAGGACCAGGACGAACGGGTCCTCGATGGTCGGGACGTGGGAGCGCTGGAGACCGGCGAAGCGGGCCGCCCGCTTCTGCATGACGGAGACGGCCTCGTCGAGCAGGTCGGCGCAGTCGGCCGGGTCGGCGGCGTAGCGGCCCTCGAACAGCTCCCGCCCGAAGGACAGCTCCATCAGCTTGGGATCCAGCGCCCAGATCTGGGCCAGGCCCGCCCGCATGGCGGGGAGCAAGCCGCGGATGGTGTCCCACAGGAACGAGCCCTTGCCGGCCCCGGTAGCGCCCGCGATCAGGACGTGGGTGCCGTGGACCTTGAGCTTGAGCGGTCGGCCGTCCTCCTGTTTGCCGATCTCGACCGGTCCGACCGATGGTTCGTCCGGGATGGGCAGGGCGGGCATCGGTGCGGCTAGTGGGTCGCTGCGTGGGAAGGTCAGCAGGAGTCGGCCGCCCTTGATGAGTGCGACGCGGCAGGAGGTGGCGCCGAAGCCGTGGGCGAGGTTGTCGATGCGGTCGGACCAGTCTTTGACCGCCTGGCCGCCGAGCATGCGGACCGTGATGCGGTCGGCCCAGCCGTCGCAGGTGACGCGGAGCAGGCGCGGCATGTAGACGTGGCCGTTGACGCGCTTGGCCAGGCCGGAGACGTCCATGACGCCGTGCCAGTGACGGCGGTAGACCGACATCAGCCGCCACCAGGCCAGCAGCCGGAAGCCGACGAGACGGGCGAAGGAGTCGCCGTCGGTGCAGGCCCAGGCGAGCAGGGACAAGACGACGAGGCCGAGCGTGGATGCGGCAGCGGGCCAGCCGTACCCGTACCCGATGCCACTGAGGACGACGGGAACGGCGACGGCGACCGGATGCCGCCAGGTCGTACGGACGAGCGCGGACAGGAAGCGCCAGCCGTAGATGAGGAAGGTGATGATGGCGGGTGTCTTGAGCACGGCCGGTCGGAAGACGACGGCCGTATCGGGCGTGGTGGAGACGAGGTTGCGCGCCTCATCGCCAGGCAGCCGCTTGAACATAAGCTGGGAACCTCTCGTGATTGAGCAAGTCGTGGGAGAACCGAGGGGCCGCCGGAAGTTGCCGCTTCCAGCGGCCCCGCCTCATGTGTCAGGCCGCCGTATCGGTGGCGTCCTTGGCCGACTGTTCGGCGTGCAACTGCTCGCAGTCGGCGAGGTAGCGAGCGGCGGCGTTGAAGATGTCGCGGGCGCGGGTCAGATCGTCTTCGGTGACCGGGCCGGCCCCGGTGGTGGAGATGTGCACGTTCGCCTCATGAGAGGCGAAGTCCAGGTAC
Organism: Nonomuraea sp. NPDC049504; assembly: GCF_040676845.1. Lineage (NCBI taxonomy): Bacteria > Bacillati > Actinomycetota > Actinomycetes > Streptosporangiales > Streptosporangiaceae > Nonomuraea > Nonomuraea sp. NPDC049504. The sequence continues at coordinate 164,627 of NZ_JBFAPT010000015.1, read as the reverse complement.
GGGCGCGGGTTGCTGAGCAGGAGCCCGGCACGGACCTTCAGGCGCGGGGTGTGGAAGGAGACGCCGACGTGCGGCGCGCAGTCGGGCTGCATGGACAAAGTGACGTAGGTGTAGGGCCGGGGCTCGCTCACGCTGCCACCCCCTTGCCGTCCGGGAGGCCGTAGAAACTGCGCTCCACGGAGCGGGCGAAGCGGTGGGCCGCGTGGGCGAGCTGGCGGGCGAACTCCAGGTCTTCCGCCGTCACGGGCCCGTTGGTGGTGACCAGGACGGAGGTGGCACCGAAGTCGAGCGCCAGGACGGGCTCACGGCGGGCGAACGGGTGGTTCATGGTGCGGGCGGCGTGCCCGGTGGTCAGCCGGATCACGCTGTTGCGCGGAGTACGACGTCGGGTCATCAGGCGGCTTCCTTTCCGGCCGAAGCCTTGCTCTGGGCGGGCTGGTTGAGCTGGCGGGGAGCGTGCATCTCGCGAACCTTGATCGAGTAGGCGAGCCGTCCGGCCGCGTTGACGTACGGGGTGACGGACATTCCGTCGAACTCGACGGGCGTGAACGGCAGCCCCGGCATGGGCTGCGGCGGCACCGGCTGGACCGGGGCCAGGATCTTGACCGCCACCGTCTTCTGAGCGGGCTTGAGGGTCGGGTCACCGTCCATGACCGCGACCTGCCAGACCAGCTCTGCGGTCTGCTTGTCGCGGGCCTGCACGAACCGGCCGTTCGTCGAGGCGTCGAAGTCCTTGACGGGCTCGACCTCGCCGACGATGTAGCAGCCGTGCGGGAAGACCATGGAGTAGGTAACGGGGATGGGGCCTTGCAGAGCCATGACGTTGGTTCCTCTCTTGGATGACAGGCACTCGACCTATTAAGTAGTTAGACCGTAACCCTGCGTAGCTTGCTAGGTCAAGTGACTAGGTGTGAGGTGACGGACGCGTCACCAGTGCGATAGACAGGCGCTCAAGCCGATGGCCCGACATCTGGGGAGGATCTGGTGCGAATCCTGTGGGGCTGCTTAGCCGTGGTCGTGATCGCCCCGCTGGCTGGGCTGTTCCTGCTGATCATGAAGCCGGTGTGGCGCGACGATGCTCGGCTCGACGACTTCCGTGAGCGAGTGCTGGCCATCCCGCTGCCGCCTGAGACACGCAGCACCGGCGACACCGAAGCCGAATTCGGCAAGAACAGCGGTGGAAGTGGCGACTACTGCCACTACGAGATCCGACTGCCCCTGAGTACTGGTCTGTCAGCGGGCGAGATCGGTGCCTACTACCGCAAAGCCGCAATTGCCGGAGTGGAGAACGAGGCCAATGTTCGTCTGACCTGGGGCGAGAACACCGAGGACGGTAGAGCCGTCGTTGTGGAGTTCAGCGACATCAGCTCCAGCGATTGGGACTTCCGCTGCACGTAGACGGCAGCCCCATCAGGTGATCGGGTAGGCGTCTTCCAACTCGTGCCGGTCAGCAGGCAGCAGGACCTCGACGACAGCAAGGGGCCGGCCGGAGGCGTCACGGACGGCGCCGAAGACCGCCAGGAGCGGGACGTTCTTAGGCATGGCCAGTTGCTTGGCCTCGTCGGCCGAGGGCATGCGCGCGGTGATCTGCTCCACGATGTGATCGAACCGGACGCCCTTGCGCGCCTGAAGATGCTCCCGCAGCCCCTGGCGCAACGGCTCATCGCTGGTGATATCCGTACCGCCGGAAAGATCCAACGGCAACCAGAGCGACACGAGCTCGGTCGGCTCGCCGTCACGCACGATGAGCCGCCGCCGGACGAACACCTTGCTCTTGGACTGCACGTCGAGCAGCGCACCGACGCGGTTTGGGGCGGTGACAGCGCCCACTTCGACAACGTCGCCGGCGGTGTCGGCCTCCGGCGTGGTCAGGTAAGCCTGTCCAGGGCGCTTTTGCTCGATGGAGGCCATGGCCGGACGGCCACGCACGAAGCGGCCCTTGCCCTGCTGAGATTCGATCCAGCCCTGCTCGCGCAGCACCCGCAGGGCGGCGACCACGGTGGGACGGGAGACGCTGAACTCCTGGATGAGCTGGTTCTCGCTGGGGAGGAGCGTGCCCGGTGGGTAGTCTCCGGCCTCGATGCGCCTCTGCAGAGTCTGGACAAGCTGCGCATACTTAGGCGGCACGGACTCTAGCGACATCATGACCGTCCAACAGCCGACAGGTTGTTTTACTAAGTTTGAGAGTAACCGGCGAACCACAGCCTGTCCACGCGGTTGGGGCAAGGCCGGGAGCCGTACAGAGAGAACCGGCAGGCAGCCCAGCAGCCGGGCGGGGAAAGGACGCCGCGGGGGCCACCACTGCAACTGCCTGCCGGCAAGGCGGCGCAACGAGACAACTGCGGCGGCAATCCCTACCCCCTCTTGGCAGGGAGCGCACTTGTCTCGCCGCGCCGGTCATTACCTGGCGATGTACTCAGCCAGAAGCTTCGCCGCGCCCTCGGGATCGTGAGTCGGGTGCCGCTGCTCGGCGCTCTGCCACGAGTAGTAGGACCCGCCGAACCCGACGAACACCCACACAGGCAGTCCCGGCTTCCGCTTGTGGACGACCAGCGCGGTGTTGTCGTCGCGCAACTCGGCGTTGACACCGAGGTTCGTGAGCTGGTCGCGCAGCCGGACGAGCATGTCGCCCTCACGCTGGTTCTGCAGGAAGCCGTTCATCGCCGCCTGCATGATCGAGTTCATCATCCGTTCCCTTCGGCCTGGCCGCCTCCGAGGCAGTCGAGACACTCCCGCTCCTCACTAGGGGTCTGATCTGTGTCGCAGTCGCCGATGAGGAGCGCGCGGCGCGAGTCGCGCAGCTTGTTCCCGCGTCCCCGGCAGCCGGGGCACGGCGACGTCTTGCTCATCTCGTCTGGCCGGATCACCGTCGCCAATCTCCTCGTTCATCCGGCGTTCCCTGTGGCGGGAGGCCGCGTGACGTACCGTGGTTGATTGATGACAAGTCCACCGGCAACCGAGTCTGAGCAGGACCCCTGAACGGCCCCCTCATTTCCCCTTTCGAGCCCCCAGCCGGGAGGAAGACCCGAAGATGCCCGACTACATCCCGAACGTGAGGCTTCGTGCATGGCGCAATGAGCGACGGCTGTCCCGTGCGGAGATGGCCGACCAGATCAACGCCACACCGATAGGCGTTGCCGAACGACTGGTGTGCGACGAGGAACGGGTACGCCGCTGGGAGGCCGGCGAAGTCCGCTGGCCCCGCACCCCCTACCGGTTGGCGCTGACGCAACTGACCGGCCGGGAGCCAGAAGCGCTCGGGTTCTCCCAGGGCAAGCACACCGGTAGCGGCGGCCTCATCGAGGCCCGCGTGATCCCCGCCGATGCTCTCCGCGCCGAGGCCGACCTGTACGGGACCATGGAACTCGCCCAGCAACTTCAAGCATCAGATGTAGGGGCCGGAACCTTGGAGGCCCTTGCCGAGGCCGTCGATCTGTTGTGCCGCGCCTATCCCATCGTGCCCGCAGGCACCCTGCGGGACCGCACGCAGAAACGCCTGGCGCAGATCAACCACCTGCTCGCTGGCCGTCTCACCCTGGACCAGCACCGCGAACTGCTCGTGATCACCGGCTGGCTCACCGCCCTGCTGGGCTGCGTCCACTACGACCTGGGCGAGAGGGAAGAAGCCGAAACCGCCCGACGCGCCGCCTTCGAGATGGGCCGCCAGGTCGGACACGGCGAACTCATGGGCTGGGCACACGAAATGTCAGCCTGGTTCGCCCTCGTCGAAGGCCGCTACGAAGACGTCGTCACCGCCGCCCGCATGGGACAAGCCGTCGCCGGCACCAGCAGCGCCATGGTCCAACTCACCCTCCAAGAAGCCCGCGGCCTGGCCCGCATCGGCGACCGCCGCGAAGCCGACCGAGCCCTGACCCGCGGAGCCGAAGTACTCAGCAGCCTGCCTATGCCCGAGCACGCCGACCACCACTTTGTCTTCGACCACGCCAAGTGGGTCTTCTACGCCGCCACCTGCTACACCTGGCTCGCCGACGACGACCGCGCCGAAGAACACGCCCGCGAAACCATCCAGATGCACACCCGCCCAGACGGCACCTCCAACGCCCCGATGCGAGTCGCCGACGCGCACATAGACCTTGGCATCGTCCATGCTCGGCGTGGCGATCTTGACGCTGCAGTTGAAGAGGGCATGGCCGCATTCGACATTGACCGGCGTTCTCTCACCGATCTCGTCAATCGCGCGGGAGACCTCGACCGCGTTCTACGGCAACGCTATCAACGAGAGGCGCTTGCTGGAGAATTCCACGAACGGTTCGTAGCTGCGCGGAGGGCCCTCGCGAACCGTCGCCCAGACCTTCTAGACTGAGCGCAGGGAGGTTAACCGGTGCACTCCGTATCCCCATAGAATCTGAGCGAACAAGCAATCATAGTGGCCATAATCAACGAGCAGCTTATCTCATCTATCAAAGCGAAAGCCGAAAAGGCCGCCTTCGTCATAAGCGTCAGTGAGGAGCGGTTCAATAGTGTGCGGGCTGGCGTCGAAGCCGAGCCGTTCAGCCTTTGCGAGATCGTCCTCATTGATCGTCACCACGTACTGCATCTTTTCAGCCTGCATTGTATCAGCAGCGATTTCGAAAGCACGGGTCAGTTGGCGGTCATCGACGCCATCGAATAGATGACTATCATGAACTAGGAAATCTGGGCCGCGCCCAGCGCGGTGAGCTATTACGGCAAGCGTAAGATCGAAGCAGAAAATAGCCATTCGATTGATACCTTGACTGACGTCACTATCAATCTTCGGAATGATCTTCAAACTGCTGCGCCCTGGCTCAACCTTCAGATATGACGGCCTCGTGGTGCCGTATAGTCGTCGCGCAAAATCGTTGAACAAGACAGTTGCTTGATCGATGAGAGCACGCCTTTCCTGCAGGTCGGTATCGATGGCGCGAGTAAGTTCCAGTCGCTCCGCTTCTATCTCTCTACTACTCGACTCGACTGTCTGGGCCGCTTCGAGTCTGTGCCGCAGCGCTCCTAGGGTAGCTTCTTCTTGTCCAAGCGCCTTCTGAAGGGTGCTCAGAGCTGCGAGGGCCCCTCCTTCGCCAAGCTGCTTCAAAATTAGACTCTGTTCTTCTCCCAGCCGAGATCGCTCGGCATGTCGGGCGTCCAACCGAGCGCGAATCTCCTTGATTTCCTGCTCTAGGTAGGTGCGTCGATTCGCTACTATCGCAGTATGAAAATCACGAACCTCGTCGAATCGGTGCCGTACTTGTTCTGGAAGCGTAACGCCGAGATCTGCGTAGACTCGCTGCAGGTATCGAACTTCCGGATCGACCGCTTCCGCAACAGCCTTTTCTAGGTGGTCAAGATTTCTTCGGTCGATCACGTCCTGGCTGCCGAGTTCTTGAATGCGCGTTGCAAGCTCGTCAGCCCGCGACTTGAGCTCTTCATATTGAGGCACTACTCTAAATTCGGAAATCTGTTGATTTAGATCAGCAATCTTTGCTTCGCTGATAGCAATTTGGCCGCGCAGGTCCGCACTCTTTCCGACGACCTCTCCCCAAACAGGATCATCTACAGCTTTCTTAAGTTGGTCGCGCGCTGCCTTACGTGCAGCGAGGTTTTGATAGCGCGCCGCCAGGTCCGAATCGAGTCCCAGCAGGTAAGCTAGATTTGGTGCGGCCTGCGACTCTGGCTGACGAGAGAAGCTGCGCGCTGCTTCATTGAAGCCGTGATCGCCAACTTTGCGCATCAAAAACGAGAGAAGTGCGCGCCCCGTAACTCCTCGATGTTCGCCCGACAGCCCAAAAAGTTTTGCCTCAATGAGTTTTTGCCAGTCGGCGATGGGGATAGTGCAACGGTCCTCCTCAAAGAGGCCCGTGGATGGTACTAGGCATGGGGCCAGGGAAACCACAGTGGCGGTCTTACCTTTGCGACTTACTGTGACGTGGTTGGATTGACCCGGCCAATCCAAAGCCAGCATAAAGGTGGCGTCCCGTAGCTCTCGCCGAGCAGTCAAGTGGTTCCTGTCAACTCGGGCGCCTAGTACAAAGTGCAAAAGCTCGATTAGGCTCGACTTGCCTGCGCCATTGCGACTATCTGTTGATGAGGAGCGATGCGTAGTGCGTGCGACAAGCAGATTTAGCCCTGCTTGGAAAGTAACGGTCTTAAAACGTGGATCGTCAGCGGATAGTCTGCGCAGCATTGTTATTCCTTACCGTAAGCAGATCGTCCCGAAGCTCGACCAATCCGAGTGCGTAGAGGACGTCCAACGCGAGTACAAACCAACCGAAGGAAAGCGGAGCAAGATGGTCATTTTGAAGTCGCCATTCGCGTAGACGTGCCCATGCCTGGCTGACAGTGAGGGGACGATTCAGCTGCATGATGATTTGAGCCCCCACAGCGAGAAGTGCCCGATCGGGCGCGATACCTTTGGTGGGAGTTATCACGCTATGCCTCCTCTCGAGGCGATGGTCGCCATTCGGGGGGCGGGATTTCGAAGATGTCACACTGCTCAAAGAAAAAGGTTACTACCACATCGGCCGCGTCAGCTCTTTCCCAGCGTGGATGTTCCTGGCCCACGACATATCTCTGCATATGCCACAAAATCTCGTCTGGTTGATCGCCATACTCTTTACGCATCTGGCGATAATAGGCGGCGAATCCTGCAGCTACTTCATCCTGTTCGGTATGATCAATGATGCCTTCATAGTATTGGCCCACTTGATAAATGTATGGGCGAGCCGCCTGTAACACTTGCTGTGCTCGTGGACTCAGTTTATTGTAATCGGCTTTGTATGGTGTCGGGAGAGGAATTTCATCGTTTGGTGCCTGTTGTGGCCGTGTGTCTGCTAAGTGCTGCAGTAGAGGCTCGAGATCTGCCATTCCTACGCCATAGCGAACTTCATGTATAGGTATTGGTTCTTGTATTAGTGCTTCCATTTTACTAAGACTCAAATCCAGAGCCTCATACCATAGCTTTCGCGGACCCATCTGCCTAAAAGTGATAGAGCTAAGCTTCTGCTGTTGCTGAGCAATCAGCCCAGAAACAATCGAGTGTATTCCTCGCTGATCATTGTGCACAAAGACAAACGTATCGAATTGCTCCGGACGTTGTATCACCGCACTTTCGAGGTCACCAAGGAACTTGTCTCTGACCTCGCTAACACGAAAGGTTTCGGGGGCGTAGCAGGCATAGAGCGTGCGACAGCACGCACACAGTCCGTCGCCACCTAGATCACCTATGTTGCCGTATGTCCGGATTGGCATGTATTGGGGATGACTCAGTTCCATGAGTCGATGGAACAGTTTTTCGAACTCATTGCCAGTGCTGTCTTCCACTATCGAACGGAACTTGGCCTGCGCGTACTGCCTCTGATGCGGAAGCACCGGCCCCTCCCTCGGCTATTGAGACGGCACAGACGCCTTCACCGTAACTGCTTCAAAGTCCGTTGTCATGAGTGATCATAATCATGATTCGGATGCGTTATCTAGCGAGATGATCCAGTTAGGAGTGCATCTTGTCGTGTCGGAGGCATGTGCAGTGATGGCGGATGTCTCTCCGGGTGCAGCGACGGCCATCGATGGGCCTCTTCTCTGGAAGGTCTACAATGGGCGCATCGGTCCGGTGATCACGTGCTTCACGGTTGGGTGGGGCTTTCGCTCCATGAGACATGGCTTGGCATATCTGGCCTGAACAAACAGGTCACAGCCCGGAGGCCTCCGTTGTGTTGTGCTTTGCCGAATCTCCCTAATAGGGATCAAGCGGCGGCGCGGCGCGCCGCCGTACCTCCGGCCCTCCGCCCGCCTGCCGTCCGGGCGTGCGGCCTGGGGGCCGGTCCCGGACGGCGGCGGGACACCGGGCCGGGCACCGCACGCCGGCCCCGCCGTACCGACCGAGCGCTCCGACCGGGGTTGCCACGCCGCCGCACAGATGCAGCCCTACGATCGCCACGGCATGGCTGGCCGCCGGACTTGGTTGGGGGCGATCGAAGGTCCAGGGCTTCGTTCCTCAGCCCTGGCCCACCGGGCAACAGGCTGATCACCGTGTGCAACATGAACTAGAACGGCGGCTCGTCCAGCGCGTCGCCGATCATGCGGCCTCGCTATGATCCGCGGGTGCGCCGGCGCACTAGGACGATCAGCCCAGTCTGGATAACAAGTAGCACCAGCGCGATCAGTCCCGATGTGGCGGTCATCTCTTCCTCTGATAGCCCGCCAGCACATTCAGTAATGTTACCGCCCTCGTATAAAAAGGTGCAGTCGTGTCCAAGGATCACGGCAGCGATGAACCAGTTGGCAAGCAGAAGAGGGACCGTGACTAGGACAAGGAGCAGTGGGATGTGATTCATCCTCCCACCCGCCGGGTTAACCTTCGCCGGAACAGGTTCGAGACGCCCGCCTACATCGGAATCACGACTCACTCCGAACACATAAGCAGAGGCAAGCGATCATGACAAGGTCGGTGCGGTGCACTTCCTGTGCAATATACGTGCAATGATCATGGTTCGCATCGTGGTGAGACACTGTCATGCCGCAGGTGGAAGGCCATATCTCAGCCGCAGCGGTCACGCGCTGTAAAACCGTCGGCTCAGCCTGCGCAAGTTCGAACCTTGCACCTGTCACCAGCAGTAACAGCAGCTCAGAGGCCCTACGGGGCCTCTTCCGAGTTTCAGGGGTGTGTAGCCAGATGCAGCTCTGAGCGGCCGTTTGTCGCTGGTCGCGGGATATATGCGGGATGGATCATGAGGCGTTCCCCGAGGTAAACCCTGTGATCAGGAGCATGCGCGATGATCTGGCTGGGCCAATAGCTACTGGGTTCAGCGTCGAGACCGGTCGCGGATCGCGGCCTCGATGCGAAGGCCGACGCCTACCAGAGCGATCCCGATGAAGATGGTCACCCATAATGGCGAACTGCTCGATCTGGTGCTCGCCTCGATGATGGCGAGCAGCACACCTAGGACGATGGTGACGAGGCCGGCCAGTGCGATGGTTTCGGAAGTTTCGTAGCGACGCCAGCCGGTCTGGGGTCCGTCTTTTGGTTCGATCACGGGTGTGAGCATCCCAGAGGGACATCAAGATCTGGTCGCGGTCAGGACTACGTCAACTGGCACTGGCCGACTCCGTGGCCAGCTTGGCGGCATGCGGCCAGATACCGCGTCACCTGACATCTGGCCCTCAACGTCGAAAGGCCCCGGGATGGAGCCCTACGAGTAGTGCTGATCGAGATCTCATACGGTGAGCACGTCCGCTATCCGCCGGTTGACGATCTCCTCCTGACCGTCGATGCACTTGGCGTAGACGCGCAGCAGGACATCCACCCCGTGGCCAGCACGGGTTGCCGCTTCTGGAGCCGGTACGCCGCCGTTGAGCCAGAGGGAGGCGGCCGCGTGCCGGAGGTCGTACGCTCGTCGAGCGAGCGAGCGGGGAGGGGACCTGGGCAGGCGTGAGGGCCAGTGTGCGGGCTTCCTGCCAGATCTCGGTGTAGGCCGTCGAGGCGACCACGCCGTCGCGCTGGCTGCGGAACAGTCGCCCGTCCGGTGCTACGCCGAACTCCTCGATGTGTTGCCGAAGGATCTTCACCAGCTCTGGAGGGATGGGGATGCGGCGGACGTCGTCCTCGCCTCGGTGCTTGAGGCCGCGCAGCTCGTGGGTGTCGCCGGTGTCGGTCCAGCGGCGGTTGACCTCGGGGCGTGAACTGTCGAGGGTGATGCGTCCCCAGCCTTGCGGCGGGAGGTGGCAGCCCTGCTCGCGGAGGCCGACCGCGCTGGTCCGGCTGCCGAACGGCTCCAAGGCGAGCCTGCCCCATGAATGCATGGATCTTGTCGTAACCGGTGACGAGCTGGAGCGACTGGTTTCCGGAGACGACCTCACTAGGGGCCGCTGCTGAAGCTATACCGCCGTCCACGCGCGGGCGATATTAGGGGCGCGCCTAGTAATAATCAGACCTTGAGCTGCGTGACTCGTAGGGAGGGTTCGTGGACGAGGATGAGAGCCTGCGACGCTATGGTCTTCGACCGTCTGGCGCTCATCTTGACGAGATTCGAGAGACACTGAGGACCCACGCGGCCCTGGAGCGACGCGCACAAGGCGAGGGCGACACCGAGTTGATGAGGCTCTGCTGCGTGCAGCTGTTCAATGCCGGTGACCTCGACGATGTGCTGACGATCTGGGATGCCAAGCGGTCGAGCTGGGATGCCGACTCTTCTGTCGATGTTCAGTTGCTCTGCGGCGCTGGGCTTGAGGAGACCAAGGCGTATCTCACCACGGCGAACCCGCCCGAGGCGTTGGCGGCGCTGGACTATCTCCAGTTGTGTGAGGGGGCCGGCGACTTCGAGGGCTTCTCTGTGGAGTCGAGGTCACGTTGGTACGCGGACTACTACTCGGATTGAGCAGCGAGCGCTCCCGCCTGCCTGTGCCATATGTGTGCAATGATCATGGCCGCAGATGCCGCCAGACGCACTCCCGCCGCAGGTCGGAGGTTATCTCTTGGTGGGAACGGGCAGGGTTGCCGCGCCGCCGCACAGATGCAGCCCTACGATCGCCACTGAGGCTTTTCCCACTTGATCGCGCTGGTCAGCAGGGGCGGCGCCGAGATGGGTTGGCATGAGAAGAGGCTCCCGGTAAGACAGCAGTCGACCAGGATCCGATGCCTCTACCCGTCGGCTCAGTCTGCGCAAGTTCGAGCCTTGCACCTGCCACACCTGCGGGAAGAGGCCCGTCACCAGCGGGAACGCGGTGACGGGCCTCTTTCGTTGTGTCCGGCTGTCTACGGCTCACCCGGGCGAACTACCGTTGATCGTTCCCATGACATTCCCAAACGATCAAACCGAATAAGCGGTCGCGACCCCCGAGGTCGCCCTACGTGCGTGGGGAGCGCTGGAGCGTGCCTCGCGCGCGAGGTCGATCTCGTTGCTGGGCCGCGCAGGGTCAGGGGTTGCGCGGCCCAGCGGTGTCGCTGTCCATGCGCTGCCGGCGGCCGTCCCTCTGCGCCGGCAGCCCGTCTGTCCCAGGCACCTCGCGTTCCGCGCCACGGCCTGCCGGCGCTTGAACCGCTCAGCGCGGGACGCGGCCGAGGTAGCGGAGCAGCTCGTCGGCCACCGGGGTGGCGGACGGGGCGCCATCGGCCTCGATCACGGCGGCGTAGGCGCCCCACTGGCGCAGCGGCTCGACGATCTGTCGCGCGGCGGCGAGCAGGTGGCCCGCGAGCTCCTCGTCGAGCGGGGACGGCCCGCCGGTGGCGATCGCGATGTCCCAGGCGTGTACGGCGGCGTCGAGCGCGCACATCACGCCCGCGACCGGGGTGGGCAGGTCGCCGTGCGGCAGCGGCGTCGGCACCGTCTCGGTGTCGTCGGACACCGTCGCCCACGCCGTGGCGGTCTGCTCGATGGCCTCCTTCACCAGGGCGGTGGCGGGGCCGTCCACGGTGCCGGACGGGGAGAAGGGGTCGTAGGACGGGCCGGCGCCGATGCCGAGCATCTTCGCGTAGGCGAGCTGGTCGCCGGCAGCGTGCTGGATCACCTGAGTGACCGTCCAGGCCGAGCAGGGGGTGGCGTTGTTTTCCTGGCCCGGCCGCACCCCGGCGACGCTGTCCTCCAGCGCCCGATAGGAGGTGGCCAGCACCTGGCGCCAGACCGGCCGCAGGGAGGTGACGGTGGCGCTGTCAATGGCGTTCATGGTCTCACCTTTCGGGGTTCTTTCTCGCTGGTAAGACCAGCTTAGAACGCTATTAGGCTATTTTTCTTCCTAATAACTCCGCGCGAGATGAGGAATCGATGGCTCCTACGACGACCCGGGTGCTCCGGCTGCTGTCCCTGCTGCAGGACCGGTCCTACACGGGCCGCGAGCTCGCCGCGCGCCTCGGCGTCACCGAGCGCACGTTGCGGCAGGACGTACAGCGCCTGCGCGAGCTCGGCTACCCGGTGCACGCCGCGCGCGGCGCCGTGGGCGGATACCGGCTCGGGCAGGGCGCGAACATGCCCCCGCTGCTGCTCGACGACGACGAGGCGGTGGCCGTGGCCCTGGCCGTCGGCCTCGCCGGGGACGGTTCCACCGCCATCGCCGACATCGACGCCAGCCTCGGGCGGGCACTCGCCAAGATCCAGCAGATCCTGCCGAAACGCCTGCAGCGCAAGGTGACCGCGCTGCGGTCGGCCACCGCGGTCGGGCCCGCCACGGTCGGCTCCCGCGAGCCGGACGCGCCGGTGCCCGCCGCCACCCTCACCGTCCTGGCCGGCGCGATCCGGGACGACGCGACCCTCCTGGCGGACCTCGCCGGCGTCGAGACCGAGGTCGAGCCCTACCGTCTCATCAGCTGGCGGCGCCGCTGGTTCCTCGTCGCCTACGACCTGGGCACGCACGCCTGGCGGGCGCTCCCGGTCGCCGACCTGACCGAGGTGCGTTCCACGTCCCGCCGCTTCGCCGCCCGTTCCCTGCCCGACGACGACCTCGTCGCCTTCGTCCTGCGCGAGGTGGCGCAGACCGGCTGGAAGGTGCACGCCCGCGTCACCGTCCTCGCGCCCGCGGAGACCGTGATCGCACGCATCAACCCCGCCGTCGGCGTGGTGGAGGCGGTGGACGCGCGCACCTGCGTCCTCGTCACCGGCGCCGACGCCATGGAGACCATCGCGATCTACCTCAGCATGCTGATGATGGACTTCCGCGTGGACGGCCCGCCCGAGCTGGTCGAGCACGTCCGCACGCTCGCCCGCCGCTACACCGAGGCCGTCGGCGGATGAAGCGGCCCGTCGCCGGCCGGCGCGGGGTTTGTCGCGGTTCGCGTGAGGGCCACCAGGGGCGCGGGGACGCCTGCGTTGAGCCAGGTGGAGGCGCAGGCGTGGCCCCGGCCCGTTTCCCCTTCGGGCGAGTCGACGGCAGACGGGATGATCAGGTGGGAGGCGTGTGCGGCCGCACAGGGATGTGGCCGGGTGTGTTGCCGCAGCAGACGGTGAAACCGCTGTGGCGAGGGCATTCGACCTCGTCGGATGCTGGGCAGAAGTAGATGTCCGGGCAGCCGCAGTCGTAGAAGTGTGGCAGCGGGTCGGGGAGTTGCGGCGTGATCATGCGTTCCAGGATGCATGATCGGGAACGCCGTCGTCCGGACACGCCCGTGCTGGCCGACTTCATGCTCACAGCCCTGATGTGCTCCCTGATCGCCGGAAGAATCGCGAGCTCTCCAGGAGGAGACGCAGTGTAGGGACAGTGCAAGGACCAGGGCGCCATGTTCAGTCGCGCATGACGCGGTGGAGGGCGCTCTCTCGAGCGCAACAGTCGCGCGCTGTATGACCGTCGGCACAGTCTGCGCAAGTTCGAACCTTTCAGTTGCCCACCCCAGCGGGAAGAGGCCCGTCACCAGCGGAAACGCGGTGACGGGCCGCTCGCTTCGTGTCCGATTGTCTACGGCTTACACCGGGCGAACGACGGTTGATCGTTCTCAGTACGTTTCCGAACGATCAAACACTGAATAAGCGGTCGTGAGGCCCGGGGTCACCCCCACGTTCATGGGGAGCAGTGCGGCGGCGTGGTCGGCAAGACTGCGCTTGCGGATCGCCCCCGGGCGGGTGGAGAGCACGCAGCGCTGGCCGCACCTGCTCGCGCCGGAAGCCCCTGCCCCGGACAACCATGTTTCGGCTGTGCATGAGCGCCTGATGCATGAGGCCGGATCGGCTCGGCAGCCCGGCTTGTGCCACCGGCCTGGGGCCGAACATCGCAGGAGGCGGACAGGATCTCTGGTCTGTCCGGCCGGGCTCGCTACGAAGATCACAACCTACGCCGAACAACGATCCCGGAACCCGGCCATACAGCGATCCAGCTCAGGAGCTGTTCACTTGTTTGTCCACTTGGCCTTGCAGCGGTACTCGCCGTCGAAGAACCTTCACCGTGTCGCCATACAGGCGTGCCAATCTGTGGCGCCGTCTTCCGTACCGGCTGAAGTGCTGCTCGATGGCGGTTGCAGTCTCAGTGGTCAGGGGCATGAGCACTCCATCTGGTGGGGACAGCCAGTGGGACGCGGACAGGTGCCGGCCTGGTTCTAGCAATAGCTCGAACCACTGCATGGCCGGCCGCCCTGCATGGTCGGGGGTCGATCGAAGGTCCAGGGCTTCGTCCCTCAGCCCCGGCTCACCGGACTCCTGCGGCGTCCTGAAGCCTGTACGGCTGGCGCCTCTGCTGGTCTGTGTCCGGCGGATGCGCCCGTTCACCTGCTCTGCGAAATAGGGCGGCATGTGGTGACGCGCGATGAACCGGTCTTCGCGATGGCGATCATCCAGTGACCCCGGGTTGCGCTGAGTCGGCCAGGATGGCCGCCAGTTTCAGGCCTTCGTCGGCGAAAAGTCGTCCCGCCTGCTCGCCCTTGGCGCGTGTTTCCAGAAGGACGAGCCAGGAGGAGCCGTCGCGTTGGGGTACGACGCGGATCTGCCGCACCTCGCTGAAGCCGACCTCCTGTAGTTGGGGGTGGATCGCCGTCGGTGACCAGTGCACCTTCCAGGCGCGATCGAAGTCGATGATCTGCAGTTGTCCGTCATAGGTGTAGGGGACCGGTCCGTCGAGGGTGACGGTGAACGAAGCGTAGTAGGTGGCGGTCTCCCCGAAATTCAAGTACGCCTTGGGGCGGACGCGGATGTCCTGGATGATTATCCGCTTGGCCTGGGAGCCCTTGGTGAAGGCGTTGTAGATGCCGTCGAAGTCTCGGGGCGGCTCCACCACCTGGGCTTTCATGGCGGACAGGTCGCCGCGCTGCCATGCCGTCAGGAACGCGGTCGCCGTCTGCTGGGGCGAGCCTTTGGTGCGTACCGTCAGGTAGACGGCAATGCCCAGACCGAGGACGGCAATCAGGGCTACGGCGATGGGGATCGCTGTCCGTCGCCGCCGGCGAGAAAATGCGGGCATGTCGGGGGCGCCGGCTAGAGCTTGCCTTCGAGAAGTACGGTGCGGTGGTCGGCGAGGTGGCGAGCGAGGTCATCGACGAACTGCGGGCGTAGCGGTGGCCAGTTCCAGAACGTGAAGCCGAGATGGGCGAGTACGAAGTAGTCATCGGCCCACTTCCAGGAAGTCGGTTCGACCGGCTGTGCGCAGGCTGGACAGGCGATGACGATGTCGTCTCCTTCATCCCAGCCTCGTACGACTTCACGGAAGGGTTCCCATACCTCGTACTTGAGTTCGAAGCGCTCGTCGGCCAGGTGGGTCGTCGTCGAGCAGTGCGGGCAGGTAACGGCCATGGGGTCGCCCTGCCCCGCGTCGAAGACGGTACGGCCGACAGTGATGGCGAGGCCGTCATGCCAGGGCACGCTCCAACCGGACGGGTCTACCGCTGTCTCGGCGCGCGGGCCGGGCGGGTGCCCGACATCGGCGCCTAGGACGCAGTGCGTGGGCTCTGCGGACACGATTCCTGAGGAGATCAGCCAGCTCCGAACGTCCGCCGCCAGAGTTTCCGCCTCCTGAGGAGTCGCCTGGACGTCCACGATCGTCTGAAACCAATCTCCCATGAGCTTTCCTTATCTGTCGCCGCCGGACGCCGTGCAACGATACAAGCGGTCACTGACAGGACCGAGGCCGTGCTGCCGTTGGCGCGGCATTTGGCTCTCGGGTGATCTCAGTCAGGAGTGGTGTGCCTTGCGGGGACGTCGGCTGACGCCAAGGCAGGCGACCACGCGTGATGCGTCCGGGGCTAGGAAGAGCTGGAAGCGGTAGCCGGGTGGTTGCACCGTATGGCCGGACCAGGAAACGTCGATCGGTGGTCGCGTCGACAGGGACGAGGGTGACTCTCACGGAAGCGCAGAGACCGTGATCGATCCGTCTCCCCACGGAGTGCTCCGGCACGTGGTCACGTCCTCGGTCGAGCTTGCGTGATCGAATCGGGAGGCCAGAGCGGATTGTTGACAATATAAGTCCGCACGCGTGGAACGGTCCCGGCGCGATTGGCCCACGGATGACTAGCGCTTTGTCGGCGGGCTATAGCAGATCGGGTGCGGGCAGAGTTCCGACGGGTCGGGTCGGGGAGGAATCGGCCGCTCGTGGTTCGGCCGGTCGGTCTTGACGGTTGTCTGCCAAATTGTTAACGGTCTGTGTAACGCAGATCGTGGGAGACACGCATGCCGGATCACCCCCAGCCCTCCGCACGAGCCCGTGACCTGGTCGCGGACGCCTACGACATCCACATCCACGTGGCGCCGGACGTGATGCGCAGGCGGATCGACGACCTGACGCTCGCCAAGCGGTTCGCCGAGGTCGGGCTCGCCGGCTTCGTACTGAAATCCCATTACGTCCCCACCGCGGAACGGGCCGAGGTGGTGCGGAAAGCGGCGCCCGGCGTCGACGCCGTCGGTGCGATCACCCTGAATGCCGCGGTCGGCGGCATGAATCCCATCGCCGTCGAGATCGCCGCCAGGGGCGGCGCCAGGTTCGTGTGGATGCCGACCGTGGACAGCGCCAACCAGCGGGCCTGCACCGCGCGCGACCCCGAAGGCGCCACGCCTCCCATGTGGGCCAGGCTTCAGGACGATCTGCGGGAGGCCGGGATGGCGGCCGACCCCGTGGACGTCGTGGGGCAGGACGGGACGGTGCTGGAGCGGACCAGGCAGGTGCTGCGGCTGATCGGGCAGCATGATCTGACCCTCGCCACCGGCCACCTCAGCGCCGACGAGATCGACGCGGTGGTCGGCGCCGCCGTCGAAGAGGGCGTACGGCGCATCGTGGTCACCCATCCCGAGTTCACCTCGCAGCGGGTCGCGGTGGACCGGCAGCGCGCGCTGGCCGCCAAGGGGGCCCTGCTCGAACGCTGCTTCACCACCCCGCACTCCGGCAAGGTCTCCTGGCGGACCTGGCTCGACCACATCGACACCGTGGGCCCCGGGCACTCCGTGCTCTCCAGCGACCTCGGCCAGCCCTTCAACCCGCCCGTGGAGGACGGCCTGGCCCTGCTGGCCGACCGGCTGCTCGCCGAGGGCTTCACCGACAAGGACGTACGCACCATGGCCGTGGACAACTCCCGCCTGCTGGCCGGTCCCCGATGAGCGACACCGTGATCGAGGTGAGCGGGCTGGCCAAGCAGTTCGTCAAGGACGCGGTCGGCATCGTGGCGCTGCGCGACTTCGACCTCACGGTCGCCGAGGGCAGCTTCGTCACCGTGCTCGGCCGCAGCGGCTGCGGCAAGTCCACCATCCTCAACCTGCTCGCCGGCCTCACCACGCCGACCTCCGGCACGGTCGCGTACCGCGGCAGGCAGGTCGCGGGCCCGCGTACCGACATCGGCTATCTGACCCAGTCCGACACCCTCATGCCCTGGCGCAACGTCCTCAGGAACGTCGAGCTGCCCCTGGAGATCGGCGGCGTGCCCGCGCAGAGGCGCAGGGAACGCGCGGCCGAGCTGATCGGGAAGGTCGGCCTCGACGGGTTCGAACGGCACTACCCGCGCGAGCTGTCCGGCGGGATGCGCCGCCGGGTCAGCCTGGCCAGGATGCTGGCGGGCGATCCCGAGACGCTGCTCATGGACGAGCCGTTCGGCGCCCTCGACGCCCAGCTCCGCGGCGAGCTGCAGGCCGAGCTGCTGCGGTTGTGGGCGGACGGCGGGCAGACGGTGGTGTTCGTGACCCACGACATCGAGGAGGCGCTGCTGCTCGGGGACAGGGTCGTGGTGCTCGGCCCGGTCGGCCGCGTCATGCTCGACCGGCCCGTAGACCTGCCCCGGCCCAGGGACGCCGACGAGCTCCGCGTACACCCCGAGTTCGTCGCCCTGCACCGCGAGCTCACCGCGGCGCTGCGGGAGGGTGCCCGATGACCGCGATCCAGACCGTACGGCTCGACAGGACCTGGTGGGGACGGCACGGCGGCACCGCCACGGTGTGGTCGCTGCGGGCGCTGCTGGTGGTGGCGCTGCTTGTGGTGTGGGAGCTGACGGCCGAGCGGTGGTTCGACATCACGTTCACCAGCCGGCCGAGCGATATCTGGACGCGTCTGGTCCAGTGGCATCAGGACGGGACATTGTGGTCCAACACCTGGATCACCGTTCAGGAGGTGGTGTACGGCTTCCTGCTCGGGGCCGCCGCGGGTGCCTTGACCGGGTTCGTACTGGCCTCCGCGCGGGCGCTCTACCAGGTGCTCGACCCGTTCATCATGGCCCTGTACGCCATCCCGAAGGTGGCGCTGGCGCCGCTGTTCATCGTCTGGTTCGGCATCGGGATGCACATGAAGGTGCTGCTGGCCGCCGCGACCGTCTTCTTCCTCGTCTTCCTCAACACCGCGGCGGGCGTGCGCGAGGTGGATCGGGGGCTCATCGACGCCGTACGCCTGATGGGTGGCAGGCGGCGGGAGATCATGGTCAAGGTGGTCATCCCTTCGTCGATGACGGGGCTGCTCACGGGGCTGAAGGTGGCGATTCCGTACGCGCTCATCGGCGCGGTGATCGGTGAGCTGGTGGCGTCCAACAGAGGGCTTGGCTACCTGATCAACGACGCGGCCGCGCAGTTCGACACCGCGGGGGTGTTCGCCACCCTCGTCGTGCTGAGCGTGATCGCGGCGTTGCTGAACCTGGTCGTCGGGCTGCTCGACCGGCGCGCGAGCCGGTGGAAGCCGCTGGGGGAGGAGCGGTGACCCGCCGCCTCGCCTTACTGGTCGCGCTCCTGCTGTGCGTGACTGGTTGCGCGCAGCGTAGCTCGACCACGCCGCCCGGCGTCCTGAACGTCGGGCAGATCAGCAACTCGCTCGCGTTCTTCCCGCTGTTCGTGGCCGAGCAGCAGGGGTACTTCACCGAGGAGGGCGTCAAGCTCGGTGAACGGCCCCGGCTCGGCACTGGGGCAAAAGTCGCCGCGGCCCTCAAGTCGGGCAGCATCGACCTCGGCGCCGGGGTGATGACGGACGCGTTCAACCTGGCCAGGATCGACGACAAGGGCAGGCTGGTGGCCAACCTGGTCGACCGCTACTACGTGGACGTCGTCGTCGGTCCCTCCTTCGCGGGCGCGAGCCCGTCCGACCCGCTCGACCAGCGCATCCGCGCCCTGCGCGGCAAGAAGATCGGCATCACGGGGCCGGGCAGCGGGACAGAGGCGCTCGTGACGTACCTGTTCGCCAAGACCGGGATGAACGCCGATACGGACTGCGAAATGGTCAACCTCGGCAGCACCGCCGCGTCCGCCCTGGGTGCGCTCAAATCTGGACGGGTCGACGCGCTCGCCTTCTTCCAGCCGATCGCCCAGCAGGCCGCGGCGGCCGGGATCGGCGTACGCTTCATCTCACCCGCCGCCGGGGACGTGCCCGGCCTGGACCGGACCTCGCACGGCGTCGTGTTCACCACGCAGCGGATCATCGACAAGAAGCCCAAAGAGGTCGCCGCCTTCCAGAACGCGATCGGCCGCGCCCAGCGCTTCATCCACGACGCCGACCCCGACGAGATCATCCGGCTGCTGGGCGTCTATCTGAAGGGCATCGATCCCAAGGCGCTGACCGAGCTGCCTGCACTCATGCGGACCGAGATTCCCGAAACCATCGGGTTCCCCCGATCCTCCTTCGAGGCGGCCCTCACCTTTCACCGGATGACCGGGCTGGTCAAGCACCTGCCGACGTACGAGCAGATCGTGCCGGCCGCGCTGCGCACGGACGCTACCTGATCTGCTGCTAAGGGCGGTGGGTCAGGAGTTCCAGGGCGGCTTGGGTGCTGGCGATCAGGTTGGGGTCACCTTTGGCCGTGCGTATGGCGAGGGCCTCCTGCAGTGCCGCGCGGGCCTCCTGGTCGCGGTTCAGGTCGGTGAGGGCTTTGCCCAGGTGCTGGAGGGAGAAGCACGTCATTTCCGGTGCTTCTTCTCTTGCGAGGGTGAGCGTTGCGCGGCAGAGGGACTCTGCGGTCGTCGCGTCGCCGGCGTAGCGGTGGGCGTCGGCCAGGTTGAGTGAGGCCGCTATGCGTCTGCGGGTGGTGTCGGCCTGGGCGAGGGCGCGGTTGAGGTGGTCGATCGCGGCGGTGTGCTCGCCCAGGACGAGCAGGCCCACCCCTAGGGCGCGCAGGGTGGTGTAGTCGGTGGGGTTCTCGGTGCGGGCTGAGGTGACCAGCGCGGCCAGACGGTCGCGGTCGGTGGGGATCATGCGCTGGCGGTCGTCGTACGTGATGAGCTCGTTGATCTCTTGGAAGAGCACAGGCAGAAGACTAGGGGTGGATGGGGCTTGGGAAGTACCGAGTTCGAGGCCGGGTACGTCAACTCGTGGCTGGCGGCGTGGCAGCACAACCTCGTGTGTCTGAGGCGTCGCTTCGGCCGGCTTGATAGGCGCCGAAGAGGGTGGGCGTACCGTCGGGGCCGAGTTCGGGTTCTACGGCGCGTGAGTGGACGAGTTGGAGGAGCCGCGCGCGCTCTTCGCGCACCTGGTCAGGCCGGAGTTGGTCGACCAGGCGGTGAAGGTCTTCGTACTCTTCCTGCGGTGCCGTCATGCTGTTGACTTTACGGCGCGATCCCGGCAAGCAAGCGGTTGGGAGCGGACACCGCTTCGAAACAGTCAACGGCTCCCATACGCGATGAAACGCCTCCGTTGGCGTGCTCGGCCACTGCTGCGATCGACGGGCGTACATCTTCGTGTTGACGGCGGGCGCTACTCGCGGCGTACAGGGTCGTTCGGTGGACGGGACGGGAGGTGGACGACGGCGTGGGGAAGGGCTGCCTAGCGTCTGGTGGGTGTTCGAGACGCCGCTAGGAGCCGTTCGATGAGAGTCAAGAGTCTCGGTCTGTCGCCGATCGCCATTGCCGGGCTTGCCGCGCTCGGTGTGCCCAGGGCGGTCGCCCATGATCTTGACCTGGTCGGGCCGGTCGTCAACGCGCTGCTGGTGTTCGTGCCCCTCGTCGTCTGGCTGGTCGTCGTGGTGGTGCGGCGGGTGCCGAAGCCGTTCCTCGCGTTGCTGCTGGTGGGTGGTGTCTACGGGGTTCTGCTGGGGGTGACTCATCAGGTGTTGTGGGGGGCGTCGTTCGGTGATGAGGCGCCTGCGTTGGGCGGGAATCTGGCGGGAGCCCTCTCGCCGGGCGCGGAGGGCGTGCTGATCAGGGTTTTCGCCTTCGGCAGCAGTCTCGTGACCGGGCTCGGGGTCGGTGCGGCCGTCGGTGCCGTCGCGTGGGTGGTCGCCTCCGTGCGGCGGTGAGGTCAGGTCCAGCGTCTGTTGGTGCGGTCCACCTCCAGCTCGGCCGGGGTCAGGTCCACGTGGACGGGGATGCCGGGGCGGCCCCCTACCTTCACCAGGAACTTGCCGCGGCCGGGGGGTTCGCCGTCGCGGGCGCGGGCGTTGTCCCAGCTGGGCGGGGTGGACCAGTCGACGATCATGCGTTGCTCGGCGGCGGACATCCCCACGACCTGGGTCAGGGCGGACAGCTCAGCCTCGGGGAGGCCGCCGCAGAGGATCATGCCGGCGCGTTCGGCGAAGCCCCTCGCCTTGAGGCGGTCGGCCTCCTCCGTGAGGGCCAGCAGGTCGCTCATCGTGTGCGTGATCATCGCCTGGCCGACGCCGCGCTGGCGGTTCAGGCGGGTCAGGGCGTCCACGCGGTCCACCAGGCCGCGGCCGGCTCGAAGGACGCGCCACAACTCGTCCAGGACCACCCAGAAGCGGCGTTGCGGGGCGAGGCCGGCGTCGGCCAGGGCGTGGGCGGCCTCGATCGCGCCGAAGCCCTCCGACCAGCAGGCCAGCAGGACGGCCGCCTGCAACTCCTGGTCGGACTCGTCGATGCCGGAGATGTCGATGCAGCAGCCGGCCGGGGTGTCCAGGCGGATGGGGGTGGTGGTGGCGCGGGCGAACGCGTCGCCCAGGGGGCCGTCCACCAGGCCGAGCAGGGAGGCGTGCAGGGGGTCGACGACCTGCCGGTAACGCTCCTCGCTGCCGCGGGCCAGGGTCACGGCTCGTACGGGGTCGGGGCCGGCGTCGATGACGTGGATCAGGTCGGGGAGGATGGGGACGCCGGGGTGGCGTTCGTCCAGAACCCGCAGGGCGGCGGACAGGATCGTCCGCTCGGTGTCGGCCACCGGGCGGCCGCGGACGATGGTGACGAGGGCGGCGACGGCGTTCAGGCGGCGGCCGTGCGCGTCGGCCAGCAGGCGCTCCCGGTCCAGGCCCGACAGGCGCGCGGCGGCGGCGCCGATCTCGCCGGGGTCGAGGACGTTCAAGGCGCCGAGCCCGCGGCCGAGCTTGATGATCTGGCCGCCCATGGCCGCGATCAGGTCGGTGTAGTCGGGCTTCAGATCGCCCAGCACCAGCGGGGTGACGCCGTAGCCGGCCAGGCCGACGACCTGGCGGCGTACCAGCGTGGACTTGCCCAGCCCCGGCTTGCCGAGCACGAGCTCAGACGGGTTGTGGATGAGACCGGCGCGGGCGAACCAGGAGATCGGGTCGCAGCACAGGGTCGCGCCGCCGGTCAGCTCGCGCCCGAGCGGCACGCCGATCGCCGGCGTGCTGAACCCGACCCCGAACGGCCACAGCCCGCACACCTGCACGGTGGTGCCGCGCCACTCCGGGGGCGCCTCGACGTACGGTACGCGGCCACCGCCGCGCCCGGCGTATCCGCGCGGGCCGAGCCGCGGGGAGGTGTACGGCATGGTCAGCTCCCTTCGGAGGAACGGGTCACAGCGTCTCCCTGACGAACGCGGGAATCCGCAGGTGGTCAGGCAGGACCAGGCCGAGGGGCAGCGCGGCGGCGAAGCTCGCGGCCTGGGCGCCGTACATGCGGCGCAGGCGTACCCGGGCGGAAGGGGCGAGCGTGTCGATCGCGGCGACGGCGGCGGGCAGGTCCTCGGAGCGCGCGACGGTGGCGGTGACGAGCATCGCGAAGCGTACGAGACCCGCCCCCTTCGCCTCCTCCCTGGCGCTCTGGTCGGCGGCGGCCACCGCCACGGTGTCGCGGGCGGCGGCGTTGACGCCGCCGAGACGGAAGCGGGCGTCCTTGCGGTCGCGCTCGACGAGGCGGGCGGCGCTGCCCGGGTCGTACGGGCGGTAGAGCAGGGAGACCCGCTTGCGTGTGACGTCGCGGTGCGGCGCCAGCAGGTCGGTGAGCACCGGCGCGAGCACCTCTCCCCGTGGCGCCTCGCTCATCCCCCAGGTGACGGAGATGCCGGAGTCGTGCCGGTAGTGGTCCCAGGACTCCTGGGCGGCGACGGGGCCGATCTGGTCCCAGGGCTGGGCGATCGGCCGGCCGCCGGAGCGGGCCGCGTCCAGAAGCCGCTGGCTGGCCGGGTCGTACGCGATCCTGATCGCCTCCGCGATCTCCGCGGCGGTCATGGGACGTGAGGCGCCCGCGCCCGCCATGCTGAGCCCGGCGGTCAGGCCGGGCAGCCGGGTGGCGATCTCCCGCGTCATGGCGGCGGTGCTGCGGGGCCGGCCGCCGCCGCGCGGGTTGGCGGCGTAGGTGACGGCGATGCGGGTGGAGACCTGCGCGGAGCCGGCGGGGTAGGTGCGGACGACGTCGTTCAGTACGGCCGCCGCCAGCTCAGGGGCGTCGGGCGACAGGTTGTCGGCGACCTCGCGCCGCAGGCGGGTGCCGAGGTCGGGCGCGGTCTCGACGGTGACCGTGGCCGCCACCAGGGACGGCTCGTGGGCGAGCCCGGCCAGCCACTGGCCCCAGTGCGCCACCCACGTGTCCACCTGGTCGCTGTCGACCAGCGCGGCACCCTCCACGGACGCCTCGAACACCGCCGTGTGATGGCCGGTCGCCGGCACCACGATCAGGCCGAACGCGCGCCCCCTGGAGTCGGTGGCCTGCACGACGTGCGAGCCGGCGGCCAGGCCGGGGAGCTGGAAGGCGCCCTTGTGCGTGAGCCCGAGCGGCCCCGACCGGTACAGGTGCCGGCCGCGCCCCCGCCCGCGCAGCCACGACAGGCGGGCGACGGCGATCTGCAGCCCGGTGCGGCCGTGCCGGTCGCGCAGCAGCAACATCGGCGTCAGCACGAACGCGATCACCGCCGCCAGCACCAGCGCCGCCTTGAGCGAGACCATCATCGTGATCACGCACGCGACCAGGCCGCCGAGGAGCAGCAACGTGCCCAGCAGGCCCAGGTCGCCGATGCCCGGGCTGGCCGGGCGGCGCCAGTTGCCGTAGGTGCGCTCGCTGTCAGCAGTCGCCATCCGATCCTCTTTCTCGTAGGGGTGACTCGCCGTCGGCGGCCGTCTTCGTGAGCGTCGCGGTACGGGCGCCCGACGGGCCGGCGGGGCGGGCGGGCCTGGCCGCGTCCACGTTCCTCGCGAGCGTGGGCAGGATGCGGGCCCCCATGGCCACGGTCACGTCCCCGGTGGTGGAGAGGGAACCGCCGCCGTGACGCACCGCGCCGACCGCCGGGGCCAGCAGCCTCAGCAGGGCAGGCAGC
Organism: Nonomuraea sp. NPDC049504; assembly: GCF_040676845.1. Taxonomy (NCBI): domain Bacteria; kingdom Bacillati; phylum Actinomycetota; class Actinomycetes; order Streptosporangiales; family Streptosporangiaceae; genus Nonomuraea; species Nonomuraea sp. NPDC049504. The sequence continues at coordinate 140,363 of NZ_JBFAPT010000015.1, read as the reverse complement.
GCCGCCACCGCCAGGATGATCACCACCAGGCCCGACAGCTGCGCCAGCTCCGATGACGGGTCGCCGATCGCCAGGAAGGCGTAGCTGTAGACCGTGGCGGCGGCCGGCTTGTACAGGGCGAAAGCGAGCGCCCAGACCGCGATGCGGGCCAGCCAGGCGCGGCCCGCCTCGGTGCCGCTCAGGGCCGCCGCCATCGGCAGCATGCCGACCAGCAGGCCGAGCAGGGCGACGCGGGCCAGCATCAGCACGATCTGCAGGATGCAGGAGATGATCGAGGCGAACGCCAGCACGATCATCAGGCCGGGCGGCAGGGTCATGCCCTGAAAGCCGGCCAGACGGGTGATCGCCGCGCCGAAGTCGCCGCCGAAACCGCCGCCGAAACTGCCGCTGTCCAGGGCCTGGCCGATGATCCAGCCGGAGTACGCGTCTCCGGCCTCGACCAGCAGGGACATCGCGGCCGTCCCGCAGCCGGTGACCACCGCCAGCGTCAGCAGGCCCGTCACCGCGCGCATCGCGGGCTCCGCCCTGCGGCGCATGGCCAGGCGTCCCGCCGCGATGACCAGGCCCAGCACCGCCAGCAGGGCGACGTACCAGTGCGTACGCTCCTGCAGCCAGGCCACGGGGCCCACGCTGTCGGACAGGGGCGGCGCCGCGGCGCTGCTGCCGGAGAAGCTCGCCATCATGCCCAGGACCTTGACCTGGGCCTCCTGCAGCGCCGTCGCCAGCTCGTCGATGACCCCGCCGCCCTCGGCGGCGCCGGTCACCCCCGCGCAGACCGCGTCGGCGCCGGGCAGGTCGCACAGGCTCGTGCCCTCGGGTGTGGGGGACCTCATCACACGCCGCCCCACGGCACGAACCCCGCCAGCGAGGTCACCGCCTGCAGGCTCGGGCTGATGGAACCGTCCGGCTGCAGCCGCAGCCGCCAGTCGCCGCCGCTCCACACCACGGTGACGGTGTTGACCTGGAGGTGTCCTGTGGCGGCGAAGCGGGAGACGAGCTGGACGGTGGCCACGTCGGGCGTGTACGAGGCGAACGCGTAGGCGGCCAGCTGGCCCTTGCCGCCGGTGTCCTCGCCGGTGTTCACCTGGCGGCGCTGTTCCGCGTACGCGTCGCGGCCCGGCCCTGGCATCACCTGCTCGTCGACGACCCGCCGCCAGCCGTCGGCCAGGACGAACCTCGTGGCGATCTGCCAGGCGGCGATCAGGGCGCCGGTGGGCGTACGGGAGAAGCAGCGGTGCACGTCGGCCTCCTTGCGGTGCGGGCCGTGCTCGCGTGAGGCGGGTTCCGCGACGCCGTGGAACACCGTCCACGTGATGTCGGCGGGTGGTTGCGCGGGAAGGTCCTGGGACGCCGTCTCGGGGGTGGCCGGGCAGTGGCCCGGCGCGGCGGCGGCCGGCGTGGGCGGCATGGTGGGCGCGGCCGGCGGCGTGACCGCCCAAGCCGGCGCCGATGGGGACGGCGGCGGCGCCGTCGGTACGGCCGGGCGCGGTGAAGCGTGGCGCACCGGCCGGTCGGCGGTGTCCTCGCGGCCGGGCCGCAGAAGCACCATCACCGCAAGAACCGCCACCAAAGTTACGAAAACCGCCGCAACCCAGAACGCCGCCCCACGGGAGGCCCCACGAGGGGGCGCGTCACGAAAGGCCGCGCCATGGGAGGCCGGGTCGTGTGAGGCCGGGTCGTGCGGGGCCGGGTCGCGTGAGGTCGCGGTGCGCGGCGTCGCGGTGTGCGGGGGCCTGTCGTGCTGAGGTGAGGTAGGCGGCGGTGGCGTGGGGTGGGTGGGTGGTTCGGGGGGCCGGTGGTTGGTGGAGGTCATGACAGGAGGGCGCTGACCAGGCCGGAGGCCGAGCCGAGGAGGACGCAGGCGGCCATCACCCACGCCAGCCCCACCGCGTGCCTGCCGCCCTCCCCGCGGTGGTGGATCAGGGCCATCCTGGCGGCCACCCCCATCACCCCGGCCACGCACATCCCGGTGACGATCCACGTCGCCCAGCCCAGCGCCGTCAGCAGCTTCTCCGAACCGGGCGGCGGCGTGCCGATGCCCGGATCGGGGACGCCCACGAGCGGTAGCACATCGGCCAGAAATTGCGTCATGAAGGTCCTCCGGGGTGATCAGATGCGAGGTTCCGGTACGCGTCGCCGGCCCATGACAACCGCTCAAGGTCGGTGCTCGTAAAGAGAATGACCAAGCCTTTCTTATTTCTCCGGTACGGGGACTCGCGCAGCGGCCGACCGCCGGAATTACTCGCTGCATGGGCCGTTGACCAGGTAAAACCTTACTGCTCGGGATTGCGCAGGGCCACTAGCGACACCTTTTCCCGGCGGGCGTTCGCAAGGGCCGGAATTAGCTCCCCGACACATCATGAATGGCGCCGACAAGAGAGACGTTCTTTATGAATAAGGGTGGAAAGCTGGTCATCCTGGCGACGGCCACATCTCTGGCTCTCCTGGTCGGCCTGGTGCTCCTCCTGAGCGGCGGTCCGCCGAGGACGGGCTTGGTGGTGTCGTTGCGTCCCGGCAGTGTCCCCGCCGCCTACCAGGCGTGGCTCAGCCGGGCGGGCCGGCTGTGCGGGCACGTCAGCGCGCCGCTCATCGCCGCCCAGGTGGAGGCGGAGAGCGGCTGGCGGCCCAAGGCGCGATCCAGCGTGGGGGCGCGGGGCATCGCCCAGTTCATGCCCGCCACCTGGGCGAGCTACGGCCGGGACGCCGACGGTGACGGCGTCACCAGCCCCGACGACCCCCAGGACGCGATCATGGCCATGGCCCGGTACGACTGCAGCCTGGCCCGCACCACCGCCCGGCTGCCAGGGGATCCGACCTCCAACATGCTCGCCGCCTACAACGCGGGCCCCGGCGCGGTCCTGCGGCACAAGGGCGTCCCGCCGTACCCGGAGACCCAGGAGTACGTGCGCCGGGTCCTCGCCCGAGTCGCGCACTTCACCGACATCCCGCTCACGGCGCTCGGCGCCACCCGGTTCGGCAGCGCCGTGGTGGCGACGGCCCAGCGCTGGCTCGGCACCCCCTACTCGTGGGGTGGCGGCGGGCCGAACGGCCCGACCCCCGGCATCGGCAGGGCGACCGGGATCGTCGGCTTCGACTGCAGCGGTCTCGTGCTGCACGCCGTCTGGGCCGCCTCGGGCGGGCGCGTCCAGCTTCCGCATCTGGCCGCGACGCAGGCGACCGAGTACGGCACCCCGGTGCCCCGCGATCAGTTGCTGCCCGGCGACGTCATCGGCATCGACCACCGGGACGGGCGCGGCATCAGCCACATCGTCATCTACGCAGGTCGCGGCCAGGTCATCCACGCGCCCCAGACCGGGGACGTCGTCCGCATCGCCCCGTTGAAGAACTTCGCCTCGGCCGCCTGGACCATCCGGAGGTACGCATGAGCCCCCGACCCCTCACCCTCACGGCCGTCGCGACGGCTCTCGCGCTCGCCGGTTGCGCCGCCGACCCCGGCTCGGTGGCCACCGAGCGCGTGACGCCCCGGCCCCGTGCGTCCCCGCCTGTCACCTCCGGGCCTGTCACGTCCGGGCCTGTCACGTCCGCGCCGCCGACGTCCGGTTCGGTGATGTTCGGTCCAGGATCGGCCACGCCCACCCCGAGCAGGTCCACGGTGGCCGCCCTCGACCCCGCCTCGATCGACCAGCGGGACGCCGACGCCGTCAGCACCGCCGTCCTGACCGCCATGTGGAGCGTCGACACCACCACCGACCACGACCAGCGCGACGCCGCCCTGCGGGCCGCCGGCTGGCTGAGCCCCGAGTATCTGGCGGAGCTGCGGGACGGCCCTCAAGTCGGTACGGACGCCGCCTGGGCCACGTGGGCCGCCCACCGCGCCCGTACGCGGGCGTCACTGACCGAGGGCCGCGACACGCGCCCGCCCGACACCGCCACCCAGGCCGACCGGCAGTGGCAGCTCACCGTCACCCCGATCGGCGCCGACGGCTGGCGCGGCGAGCCCCTCGCCATGACGGCGTTCGTCGCCCTCGAACGCCCCAAGCGCAGCGCCCCCTGGCGCGTCACGGCCGTCACCCTGCGCTAGCGCGCGAAAGCCGGGGCGCGCGAAAGCCGGGGCAAAGGGGCCGAAGGCAAGGGGGCCGGGGGAAGGGAGGCCGAGGGCAAGGAGAGCCGGGGGCGAAGGTGCCGGGGCCGAGGAGCGCCGGAGGGTGAAAACGCCGTGGCCGGCTCCCTCGCGGGAGCCGGCCACGGCGCGCTACAGCGGGTGCGTCAGCTCTTGCCGCTCACCTCCCGCACGTCCAGCCGCCTGTCGGCCTTGGAGGCCATCGGCCGGAGCGTCTCGACGGTGACGTTGTACTCGCCGACCATCGCCACCTGCGTGAGCGCCTGGTACGTCCCCGGTTTCCCGGGCACCTCGGCCATCACGATGGGCCCCTGGCGATGGGCCATCGGCATGGCCACCATGTCCGTATGGGCCACGACCTGCGCCTTGGTGATCGGGTCGTAGCTGCCGGGCGCGCTCACCTTGGCTTCGATCTTCACCTGCAGGTCGCCGAGGTGGGTGGCGGTGATGTCGATCGCCGCCTTCGGATGCGCTCCGTGCGGTCCAGGAGCCGCCGCCGAGTCCGTCCCGGCCGCCGGAGCCTGGATCGTCGGCCGGGTGACGAGGAAGCCGATCGCCCCGATGGACAGGGCGAACGTCATCCCGATGCACCCCCCGAGCACCAGCCCCTGGCGGAACGGCGTCAGCCCGGCCGGCTTCTTGGGCGCCTTGCCGGGAGCCCGTCGCGGGCTCGGCACCCGCCGGGCCGGCGGCTGCTCGTCCCGGGACGACCTGAGCTTGCTGAGCAGGCTCATCCTGACCGCCTTCCGTAGCTCGCCCTGCTGCCCTGACCCGCGGTGCCGAACCACGCGTACGGCAGTTCGGATCCGGCGGGATCGCCGCCCTCGTCCCGTACGGGCATCTGGTTCGCGCCCGCCATCCTGTTGTCGGGCAGCGGGATCAGGTTGGGCTGGAGCCTGGCGTGCACCCGGAACAGCCCCCACTGACCACCGGGAAGGTGGCGGGGCAGCGTGCCGGAGCGGTAGAGATAGTCGCCGGGCACGTGACGGAACCCGCCGGCGCCGCCCGAGCTGCCCGGGTCGGCCAGCAGGTCGCGGACCACGCCGGGCACGATGTCGTACACGCTGCCCGGGTTGAACTGCCCCTGGGTGGCCGCGATCTGCGAGCCGGGGTCGCGGGGCGCGCGGCGCCAGGTGTGGCCGTGCAGGGCGAAGCTCGTCGAACGCGGGTCGCCCATGGCCTGACCGACCCGGAAGATCGTCCGGTCGCCGGCGTAGGCCTGGAACACCGGCGTCGCCGGGTCACCGTGCACCCGGGAGCTGAAGATCTCGGTGATGTTCTGGTTCCTGGCGTACCGCCACGACCAGGGCTCGTTGGTGTAGTTGATGGAGAACTCTCCCAGGTCCTCCGGGTCGTCGGCCTCCCTGCTCGGCTGGAGCACGAGGTCGAAGTTGTCCGGCACGGGCTTGCCGGTCTTGCGGAACAGCGCCAGGTCGCTGTTCATCAGCACGATGTTCTCCCGGAAGTCCGGATCCTCCGGATGGGTGATCACCGCGCTGGTGCCGCTGCGCAGCGGCCGGCCGTTCTTCGGGTCGAGGTACTCGGAGCCGGGCTTCTCGATGATCAGCGCGCCGTACAGGCCGTGGTGCAGGTGGTTCTGTACGTCGGCGTTGTCCCGCAGCAGCGCCATGCCGGTCGTGTCGGTCGGCAGCTCCCAGCGGTACTGGATGGTCTCCCCTGGAGCCACCGCCTCGGGCGGTTCTGAGTTGACCAGCTGCGGGCTGATCGACGCCTTGGAGCTCACCGGGAACGGCTCGAAGCCGGGCACGTTGTGGTGGTTCCTGGGCGGCCGCTGGATGCACTGCGGGAAGCGCAGCACGTTCTCCCTGAAGCCGAGCTGTCCCGGCTCGGTGGCCTCGTGGCAGTGCGGACGCATCTTGCGTGGATCGAGCTTGTTGGTGAAGTTCACCGTCACGCAGTCGCCGGCGTTCGCCCTGATCACCAGCGGTTCCGGTTGTTTCCTCCCTTGGCGCAGCGCCTGCTCGTCGGCCGCGAGGGCGTACATCAGGCCGTTCGGGTCGTGGTCGCCGTTCTTGTTGTAGACGATGTCGTGGTTCATGGCGATGACGTCGAACGAGCGGTTCTGGCCGGTCCGGCAGGGTGTCACCGGGCGGCTCCGCAGCCGGGCGGCTCCCGTCGTCCCGAACATCCCGGCGCGGGACTCGTGCTGGTCGATCGTCAGCTCGGACCATTCGTCGCGCTCGTTCTCACCCGTGCAGGTGTCGCGCGGGAAGTCCGGGAGCTCCCGAATCGGTGGCCCGCCCGCGCTCGGGTTGGAGCACGAGAAGATGCGCAGCAGTCCCCAGTCCCCGAGGAACCAGTCGTCCGCGCCGGCGTAGGCGTACTGGTAGTCGGTCACCTTCAGATCGGGCGTCGGCGGTGGCATCTCGTCCGGCAGCGGATCGACGTCGATGTATTCGAGCATGCCGATGTGCTGGGCGCCGACGATGTTCGAATCGGGATCTCGTGGCTCATGGCGCCATCGGAAGTGGTCCAGATTGAACCCGTGTGACTCCTCCTGGGACAGCTGGAAGAGCCGGAACCTGATCGGATCACCCCGGTACGCCTTCAGCACCGGCGTGAACGGATCCCCGTGCACCTTCGAGTTGAACAGCAGCGACGGGTCCCTGTTCCTGCGGGCCTCGAACGGCTCCAGCCGGTAGTTGACCCCCATGCCACCCTGGTCGTCGTTGCTCGACGGGAACTTGGCCGAGAAGATCGGCACCCCGTCCGGCGTGTCGAACTTGTCGTCCGCCCGCGTGCGCGGATCGTTCGGCTGGAACAACGGCACGTGGTCCTCGATGAAGAGGGAGAAGTTGCGGTAGTCGACTCCGTCCGTGAGCTGGTTGTTGTGGTCGATCACCGGTTCGCAGTGCACGTCGAACTGGGTCCCGACGACCCCGCGGGTCCGCGCGCCCGGCACGTCGGGCACGCAGCCCGCCGGGTGGATGGTCGCGCCGCCGAACAGCCCGTTCTTCTGGTGGGTGTTCGGGAAGAAGTGGTCGTGGAACGAGTTCGTCTTCGTGTTCTCCTGCACGAAGTCCCGGTAGGTGATCGTCTCGCCCGGTCCCGCGCCCTGATCGTAGTTCCAGCCGTTGGCGGCGCCGTCGGAGCTCAACACGTCGAAGTGCACCATGTGCTGGTGGATGCCGACCTCGTTGGTCTCCTGCGACCGGTCGAAGACGTTGCCGCCGAACATCCGGGGCAACTCGTTCGTCAGCTTGTAGATCACGCAGTCGCCGACGTTCAGGATGGGCGCGAACGGTTCGGGTTTCTTGCCGTTCAGCACCGCCTGTTTGTCACGTTCCAGGACATAGACCCGTGACTGCGGGATCGTCCATTTCAGATCAGGGTTGTACGTCTGTTTGATCTGGATGGCCGCGACCTTGAAGACCTTGGTCGGCCGGCCTATGGGACACGGGTCCTGGAAGAAGGCGCCCGGCTGCTGCCCGCCCGGGTCGGCCGCCGCCCGCTCCAGCGGTGTCGGCGGGAAGACGCCGTCCTCGGCCCGCGAGGCGAGCCCGAGTGGCGGCTTGGGCGCCTTGAAGCCGAACACTCCCGGGATGAAGTTCGGGAAGCCCGGCCGTTCCGGCGTCGGACTGGGCGGTGGCTGCCGCCCGGGGACGCCGGGCTGGTAGTCGTGATCGGGCAGCGGGAACAGCGGGAGCAGGCGCGTGCCGTCCGGCTGCCGCCGCGTGCCGTCCGACAGCGTCTCCAGCGTGCGGTTGAGCCCCCACATGCCGTTCGCGAAGTGCGGATAGAGGTGGCAGTGGAAGATGATGTCGCCGAAGGACGCCGGCTTGCCCGCGTTCGCCGACCCCGCGCCGCCCTGGATGATCAGCGGGTAGTGGCTGCCCGGCGAGACCGCCTGCACGTCGAGGAGGTTGGTCTTCCTCGTCACGTTGGCGGGCTCGCTGATCTCGTCGATCCCGCCCTCGTCCTCAGGGTCGAACATCCAGCGGTTGACGTGCCAGTGGAAGGTGTGGGTCTCGACCTCCGCGGGGTGCATGAGGCGGACCTGCGTCGGCTCGCCGCGGTAGTTGCCGATCACCAGGTCGCCGCCGCCCGGGTCGCCGTACGCCCAGGAGGACAGTGACGTCTCCTCACCGATGCAGCGCTCGGCGTCGAAGCCCTGGGCTCCGCGCCGCGCCGCCGGGCAGCCGACCTCATCACGGTTGAACCCGGGCTCGGAGCGGTAGTTGAAGGCGAAGTATTCCAGCTTGACCGGGACCTCGCCCTGCACCAGCGCGTCGGCGTCGCCACCGCCGAGAGCGCGGATCGTCCCCCTGGTGAGCAGCCTGAGCTGCTCCCTGTCGGGCTGCACGCAGGACGTGTCACCCGCCTGTGGGCCGCCCCCGTCCTCGCGGCAGAACCGGGTGAGGATGCCGGGCTCGGCCTCCACCTCGTCGTGCATGAACATCACGTGCTCGCGGAAGTCCTTGCCGTTCGGCCGGATGATGACGGCCTGCGTCCCCGACTCCAGCGGCTCGCCCGTACGCGAGTCCACCCAGGTCGCCCCGGGCTCCTCGATGATGAACGCGCCGAACGCGCCGAACGCGTGCGAGCCGATGAAGCGCACGTTCCCGTCGCGGTCGATCGGGCGGGTCTGCTGTGAGGTGAAGTCCGCGCCGTCCTTGAACTGGAACTCACCCTGGATGTGGGCGTGCAGCTTGTACCTGATCGTCTCGCCCGGCCGGGCCGTGGAGTCCGGGTTGTTGCCCACCACGGTGCCGTCCGCGCGCCTGACGTCGTAGTCGAGGCCGTCGAAGTGCATCGAGGCGTTCGGCGCCTTGCGCGGGTCGAAGTCGATCTCCGGCACGCTCAGCGCCGGAGCGAACTCGCGCGGCCGCGGCGTCGGCGTGCCCGGCGGCAGCAGCCGCTCGCCGGGCAGCGTGTAGATCGCGTTGTTGCGGATCTGCTTGTTGATCGGCGGCGCCGGCTCGTTGAGCCGGTTGGTGAAGAACACCTTGATGCAGTCGCCCTGGTTGGCACGCAGCACCAGCGGCTCGATCAGGTCGCGCAAGCCGCCTTCGCGTGGGTCGGCCGCCCTCGTGTAGTTGGCCCGTACGGTCGCGATGTTCTTGTCGAGCACGTACATGCGACCTTCGGGAACCACGTCTCCGAAGCGGTTCACGAACAGCGGCAGGTTGATCAGTGAGACGTTGAACGTCTTGGGTTTCTTGCCGGTGCACGGATGCCGGGTCGGCTGCTGGATGTCGGGCAATCGCTCGGCGAGCGCGTTGCTCATCATCCACATCGACCCTCCGGCGAGGGCCATCCACAGCCCCGCTCCGGTGACCAGCAGCATCTTGATCGGCCAGGACCGCTTGCGGGTCCGCCGGGTGAGCATGGCCGCCGCGATGACGGCCAGCATGAAGAGCGGAATGAAATCGGTGTACGGCGCGTACAAGCATCCTCCAACCGAATGACCACTGAGTGGTCGCGCCGTCGGGGATCTGGGACAGAACCGGACAGAGGAGGGGATGACCGCCGGCATCGCCGCCCCACACGGTCGCCCCCGAGCCGTCCCGACCGCACGCCTGGCGATGCATGCCTGGTCAGAGTAAGAGTTGACGACCTTGAAACCTCGTCCGACCCGCCGACTGATCGCCGCCGTCGCCGCTGCGCACGGGGCTCCGACCGGGCGCGTATACGCGGCGTGTGCCGGACGTATTCCACCGCTCGTTACGCTCCCCGCAATCCAGTCATTCGTGACGACCGGCCCGATAGCCGGTCGGGACGGACCAGGGAGCGGGTGGTGCGGATGGCCGACGCGCGGTCGTGGGTCAGCGCCCACGTCTTCCACGACGGCGACCTCGACCTCGTCATCACCGACCTGCTGGCCGCCGTGCAGAGCAGGCTCGACGCCGACGGGGCCGCCCGCGGGCTGTTCTTCCTGCGGTACTGGGAGGGCGGGCCGCACCTGCGGGTCCGCGTCCTGGCCCGGCCAGGACGCGTCGACGACGTGCGGCGGATCCTGTCGGGGGCCATCGCGGACGCGCTCAACCGCCTTCCGGCGCTCGTCCGGGTGACCCAGGAGGACTACGACCGCTACGCGCCTGCGATGGCGGAGCGGGAGCTGCGGCAGTCGTACGAGCGCCGCCGCCGCCCGCCGAACTCGTTCGCCTTCTTCCCGTACCGGCCGGAGACCGACAAGTACGGCACCGGCGCGGCCCTGCACGCCGTCGAGGACCACTTCGTCCGCTGCAGCACGGCCGTACGCCGGCTGCTGGCCACCGGCCCCTCCGACGACCGGCGCACCACGGCCGCGTTCGCCGTGCTCGCCCTGAACCGGTGGATCGCCTCGCGCGGCACCGGATGGCCGCGGCGCGAGCCACACCCGTGGCAGCCCGGCGAGCGGGCCCGCTACCTGCGCCGCCGCCCCGCCCTGCGCGCACTCGCCGAGCGGACGCGCACGCTGGCCGCGAACCCGCCCGAGCAGCCGTCCGGGTTCGCCGGCGCCCTCGCCGCCTCCGCCGCCACGCTGGCCGGCCGGCCCGACGCGGGGCCCGTGCTCGACATGTGCGCCCACCTCACCTGCAACCGGCTCGGCGTGGGTCAGGAAGAGGAGCTCCACCTGCGCGACCTCGCCGACAGGACCTTCGCGGAGCTGGTCGAGGAGGAGGCCCTCGCATGACGACCGGCTGGCACAGCGTGCACGTCCACCACTACGGCGACGCGACCGACCGGCTGCTGCTGGACGCCGTGCGGCCGGTCATGGCGGAGCTGGCCGGGCGCGGGCACCGGTCCTGGTTCGCCCGGCACTGGCGGCAGGGGCCGCACGTCCGGCTGCACGTCGAAGCCTCGGAACCGGCCTTCCTCACGGACGTGCTGCCGGTGGTCGCGGCCAGGATCGAGCCTTACCTGGCCGGGCTGCCTTCGGTGCCGCCCGACGTGGAGGCGCTGCTGCCGCTGCACCGCCGGCTGGCCGCGGCCGAGTCGGAGCGCGGCCCGCTGACCCCCTTCTACGCCGACAACTCCTGGCACGTCGAGCCGTACGACGACCGTACGGCGGTGCACGGCACGCCCGAGGCCGCCGCCCTGTACGCGGACTTCATGTGCGCCGCCAACGAGCACGCCTTCGCCGTCCTGGAGGGGCGCGACGTGCTCACGGCGGCGTTCGACGCCATGGTGGTCGTGGCCGACGAGTTCCACGAGGACGGCATCGAGGCCGGTTACCTCAGCTTCCGCTCACACGCCGACGCCTTCCTCGCCCAGCAGGGCGGCGGCGCGGCGCGGCGGCTAGCCTGGGACGCGCGCTTCGAGGCCCGCGCCGACGCGTTCGCAACCCGCCTGGACGCGCTGCTCGACTCCGGCGCCGTGGACGAGGCGACGGAGAGCCTGGTCGCCGCCCTGCTCGCGAGCCGGGAGCGCGGGCTCGGCCTGCGCCGGCGCGGTCTGCTCCCGCTCGGTGAGGACGGCGATCTCCCCTCGGTGCGGGACGCCTACCGCGACCTCAGCCCGTTCCACCGGGCGCTCGCCGAGAACGAGCGCTGGCTCGCCGAGGTGCTGCCCTCCACCTGGTTCGCGCTCTTCCGGCTCGTGCTGAACCTCATGTACCTGCAGTTCACCCGCCTGGGAGTGACGCCGTTGCAACGGTATTTCCTCTGCCACCTGGTCGCCGCCGCCGTGGAGCGGCGCACCGGCAGGCAGGCCACCGACGTCCTGCGCGCGTTCGCGGCGGCCGGGGACGCCGGATGAGCGGGACGGTGTACGAGACGCTGCGGCTGCGCGCCGGGGTGTCGGCCGGTCGCGGGCGGAGCGGCGTCCACCTGGTCGGCTACCCCGACGTGCGGCCGATCGGCGGCGACGACCTGGCCGTGGTGCGGGCGCTCGCCTCGGGTGAGCACCGCGCCGACGCCTTTCCGCCACCGGCTCGGCGGCTGCTGTCAGGGCTGCGGGAGGACGGCTGGCTCGTCGCCACCGTGTACGACGGCGACACGCCCGTCTACACGCTGGACCCGCAGGTCTGCCCGGACGGCGACGGCCCCGCGGACCCTGCTGTCGGCCGGTTGTCGCGTTTCACCACGATCGCGGCGGCGCCGGGCGGTGGGCTGCGGGCGACGTCACCCCGGGCGTGGGCGTCCGTCACCGTGCACACTCCCGGTGCGCTGGCCGTGCTCGCCGACCCCGGCTCCCGCGTCCCGCCTCCGGGGGTCGGCGCGCGGGCGGCTGCGATGCTGCGGCGGGACCTGCTGCGGGCCGGGCTCGCCGTGACCGGGGACGAGGACGCGGAGTTCCGGGTGCGGCAGTGGTCGGCGGTCGATCTGGCGTTCCACCGGAGCAGCCGGGGCATCGACGGCGAGGTGGGGGTGGCCGGCGGGTTCGGGGCCACGTACTGGGGGCGGGAGCACGTCACCGACGCGGGTCATCGGCCGCCGAGCGGGCCCGTCACCGAGCTGCCCCGCCCTGACCTCGCCCGCGTCGTCGCCGCCGACCCGAAGCTGACCGAGGTGCTTCAGGCGCGCCGGTCCTTGCGCGACCACGACGCCGCCAGGCCGATCACGCTGGGGCAGCTCGCGGAGTTCCTGCACCGCTGCGCCGCGACCGCCGACCACCCGACGCCGCACGGCGACCGGCCGCGCCGCGCCTATCCCGGCGGTGGCGGCGTGCACGAGCTGGAGCTGTACGTGGTGGCGCACCAGGTGGCCGGGCTTGAGCCGGGGACGTACCACTACGACGGTTACGGGCATCGGCTGGAGCTGGTGGGCCGGCAGGCCGGCGCCGAGCGGACGCTGCTGGAGGCGGCGCGTTCCATGTCGGACGCCCCGGTCATGCCGCAGGTGCTGGTGCTGGTGACCGCCAGGTTCGAGCGGCTCATGTGGGTGTACGAGGGGCTGGCGTACGCGCTGATCCTGAAGAACCTCGGCGTCCTGGTGCAGACCATGTACCTCGTCGCCACCGCCATGGGACTCGGCGGCTGCGCCCTGGGCGCCGGCGCGCCACGCGCCTTCCAGCGCATCACGGGCGCCGATCCCCTGAGCGAGGACGTGGTGGGGGAGTTCATGCTCGGCACCGTCGCAGGGGAGCACGACACGGAAGGGAACGCATGAGGCTGCGCCTGGCCGACCACACGTACATGGCGCCGATCGAGAACGGGCTGCACATCGTCACCCCGGCCGGCCCGGTCACGCTCACGGGGCCGTCGATCGCCCGGTGGGTCGAGGCCCTCGTACCGCAGCTGGACGGCCGATCCGGCCTCGACGACATCACGGCGGGCCTGCCGATCGCGCACGCGGCGATGGCCCGGCAGATCCTGACCCGGCTGCTCGACGCGGGCGTCGTCCGCGAGGTCACCGCCCCGCCCGACGGCGAGCCGGTCGCGGGGCCCGCGGAGGTCGCGTTCGTGGGCGCGCACACCGAGGGGGCGGGGGCGGCGTTCGCGCGCTTCCGCGAGCTCAAGGTCGCCGTCGCGCACGAAGGCCAGGCGGGCGGACCGCTGGCGGAGGCGGTCGCCGGCGCGCTGCGGACGTCGGGGGCCGGGGACGTCAGGGTGTGCGCGGCGGAGGCGCTCGGCGACGACGACCTGTGGAGTCTGGACGTGCTGCTGGTGATCGGCGAGCTGGGCGCGGGCGGGCGGGAATGGGCGGCACGGGACGGGCTCGCCGTCGGGCACGTGCTGCGGGACGGCACGGACATCTGGTACGTCCCCGTGCGCGGGGCCAAGGAGGACCCGCTCAGCCCGGCATCCCTGCGCACCCGCCTCCGCACGGCCCCGCGCGCCCCTGAGCCGATCAGCGACCTGCACGTGGAGGCCGCCGCCGCCCAGGTGGGACGCGCGGTGCTGCGCTGGGCCACGGGCACGGCCGACCCGCGCCACGCGGGCAAGGTGACCAGGATCGGCCCCGGCCTCACCACGTCGAGGCACCACTGCGCGCCGCACCCGTACGAGCTGCCGGCCACGGCGTCCACCCCCGAGGCGCTGCTGACCCGGGTGGTGCACCTCAGATTCCGGCCCGTCGAGGACGGGCAGGCGTTCTCGGACGCGGCGGTCAGGGCGGCCGACGAGCTGTTCGGCCCGTTCCGCTTCCGGCCTGACGACTCCGCCGCGCAGAGCCCCCTGCACGTGTCGGAGGCCGAGGTCGGCGACGGCGTCGTACGGGCCGTGGGCTTCGACTACACGGAGACCAGGATCGAAGCGGCCCGTGCCGCGCTGACCAGGTACGCCGCCGCCATGGTCGACCCGCGCCGCCTGGTGGACGGCGGCGGGTCCGCGCTCGCGTACGACCTGGCGGCTGCGGCGACCGTGCGGCTGCCCGCGCACGACGCCTTCCCCCGCCCGGCGACCGGCGTGGGCGAGGGCTATGGCGCGAGCTGGGACGAGGCCGTGGCCCGAGGGCTGTGCACCCACTGGACGCGCGACCAGGAGCTGATCGAGGACGTGCGGGGAATCCCCGTCACGGTCGATCCCGGCGAGCTGGACGCGACGGGCCGCCGCTGCTTCGCCCTGCTGGCCGAGCTGGGCGAGCTGCCCGAGGTTCGGGAGCACGGGGGCCGCTTCGGCGTCACCGTGCTGTCGTTCCGCCGCGGCGGCGTGGAGGTGGCGAGGACCGCGGGGACCGCGTCGGCGGCCTGGACCAGGGGCCTGCTGGACGCGCTCTACGCCGTCCAGGTACGCGTGCACGCGGGCCGCCCGCGCCCGCCCGCCGAGCCCAGGCCGTCCCTGCCGACCGCCATGTGGGTCGATCCAGGCCGGTCCATCGACCCTGACGAGGTCGCGGCGGCGCTGGCCGCCGACGGCCGCCGCGCCGTCGTCATCCCCCTCGACCACGACCCCTTTGTGGCGGCGATCGCCCCGCTGAGCGTGCGGGTGGCGATCGTCAAGGAAGGACGTCAGGCATGACCGAGCACCCCGTGACCGTGCTGGCGGGCGGGCGGATCGCCGGCGCCGTGGCGGAGCGGCTCGGCGTACCGGCCGTTCCTCTTCCCGACAGTGAGCTGCCCCCGGGGCCGACCGTCGCCGCCGCGGACGGCTGGGCCGCGGTCGTCCCGCGTGACCTGCGGGCCAGGCTCACCGGCCCCGTGCTCCCCGCCCGCGTCGAGCTGGACACGATCGTCATCGGCCCCTGGGAGACGCCGGGCGAGCAGGGGTGCGCCTCCTGCGCCGCGTACCGGCAGTCGTGGGCCGCTCCGGCGTACGAACGGGGCGAGATCGTCCGCGAGCGCCACGCCGACCGGCTCGCCGCGCCCTCGCCGCTGCTGACCGGGGGCGCGGCCGGGCTTGCCGCGGCTCTGATGGCCGACGACCTGCGCGCGTACGCCGAAGGTGCGACGCCGCGGACCCGCGGCACGGTGCTCACCGTGGACCTGCACGACCTGTCGATCACCCCGCACCGGGTGCTGCCCGACCCGCTCTGCGCGGTCTGCGGCCCGCGCGTGACCGACGAGCCGCCGGCGGCGCTGGGCACGCCCAGCCCGGTCCCGAGCCACGCCGAGGGCGCCGTACGCGGGCGCGACCTCGTCGGGGAGCTGGACGCGCTGACCGACACGTACGTGGACGAGCGCACCGGCGTGGTCTGGCTGCTGCACGACCGCACCTCCGGCGGCGCGATCCTCAGCACGGCGGAGGTGTCGCACCGGTGGGCCCGGGGATCGGGAGGCTATGGGCGCGCCTCGGAGCGCCGGGTCAGCAGGACGATCGCGCTGCTGGAGGCGCTCGAACGGTTCTCCGCCTCGCCGGGACGGCTGCACCCGCCGAAGGTGGGGACGTACCACGAGCTGCGGGACCGGGCGCTGGACCCGCGCACGCTCGGCCTGCACCCGCCGCAGGCGTACGAGGAGCCCGGCTTCGCGTACGAGCCGTTCGACCCGGACCGGAACTACCGCTGGGTGTGGGGCTGGTCGTTCCTGCGCGGCGAGCCGATCCTGGTGCCCGAGACCGTCGCCTACTACGGGACGCACTCCCACGAACCCGACAACCGCCCCTTCGTCTACGAGATCTCCAACGGCTGCGCGCTCGGCTCCAGCCTGGAGGAGGCGGTGCTGTACGGGATGCTGGAGATCGCCGAACGCGACGGTTTCCTGCTGACCTGGTACGCGCGGCTGCCCGCACCGGAGCTCGACCTCGCCACCCTCGACGAGGTCAACGCGCTCCACCTCGCCGCCCTGCGCGCCGAAACCGGCTACGACCTGCGCCTGTTCGACATCACCACCGAGCACGGCATCCCCGCCGTCTGGGCGCTCGCCACCGCGCCTCCCGGCACGGACCTGCCGGCGGCGTTCTGCACCGCGGGCTCCCACCTGTCCGGCCGCCGCGCGGTCGCGGGCGCGGTGGCCGAGCTGGGCGACATGCTGACCAACGGCATCAAGTACGGCGGCGGCCCCGAGATCAGGGCCAGGGCGGCGGCCATGGCCGCGGACTCCTCCGCCGTCCAGGAGATGGAGGACCACCCGCTCCTCTACCACGACCCCCGCGCCGCGGCCCGGCTGGCCTTCCTCACCGCCGGCACGCCCACCCGCGCGGTCGGCGAGGTCGGCTCTGACACGGAGGAGTTCGCCTCCGACGACCTCGGCGAGCTGATGCGCGCGGTCGTCGGCCGCTACACCGCGTCGGGGATGGACGTGGTGGTCGTGGACCAGACCTCCGACGAGCTGCGCGCCATGGACCTGCACGCGGTCAAGGTGCTGATCCCCGGGACGGTGCCGATGACGTTCGGGCACCGGTACCGGCGTACCAGCGGGCTGCCCCGGCTGCTGGAGGTGCCGCACCGGCTCGGCCACATCGGCCGCCCTCTCACCGAGGACGACCTCAGCACCGATCCGCACCCGTTCCCCTGAAGCCGCGGAGGAGATCATGACTCGACACTCGGCGGCCGTGTGGCGGACCTTCCTGGACTGGGCGCGGCCCTACCGCGCCCGGCTGGCACTCGGCCTCGTGCTGGCGCTGCTCTCGGCGGCGAGCGTGCTGGCGCTGCCGCCGGCCACGCAGCGGCTCGTCGGGCAGATCGCCGACGGCGACCGGACGGCCGGGTCCGTGCTGCTGATCGTCGCGCTCGTCCTGGCCAACCTGCTGCTCAACGCGGGCAGCTGGTTCCTGCTCGATCGGACCGGCGTCACCCTGACCAGGGACGTCCGGCAGCGGCTGGCCTCGCGGCTGGTGCGGCTCGGCATCCCGGCGTTCGACCGGCTCAGGCCCGGTGACCTGCTGTCCCGCGCCACCGCCGACGCGGCGAGCGTGGACGACCTGACCACGTATGTGCTGGTCGGCCTGGGCGTGCACATCCCCGTGATCGTCGCGGTGCTCGTCTTCATGGCCTGGCTCGACCTGCTCCTGCTGGGGCTCACGCTGGCCGTGGTCGTGCTCTCGTTCCTGGTGTTCCGCCTGGTCGCGCCCATGATCAGGAACGCCAGCATGGCCACCGCCGAAGCCGTCGGCACGCTCAGCGCCGACCTCGAGCGGGCGCTTGGCGCGCTGCGCACGATCCGGGCGTTCGGGGCGGAGCGGGCGGAGGAGGCTCGCCTGCACGGCGCGGCGGAGGACGTACGCAGGGCCAGGACCAGGGCGTCGCTCTGGGAAGGCGTGTCGGCGAACGTCACCGGCCTCACCTACCAGCTCGCGCTCCTGACCGTGCTGACCGCCGGGGCGGCCCGGGTGGCGGCGGGGACCATCGAGGCCGGCGTGCTCGTGGCGTTCCTGCTGTACGTGTTCTACCTGATCGGGCCGATGCAGAACGTCATCCAGGCGCTGGCGTCGTACCAGTCGGCCGGCGCCGGGGTGACCAGGATCGCCGAGGCGCTCGCGTACCCGGCCGAGCCCGGCCACGACCCGCCGGAGCCGCAGGCCGACCGCTCGCCCCTGAGCGTGCGCTTCGACTCCGTGCGCTTCGGCTACGGCGCCGGCCCCGTGCTCAGAGGGCTCGACTTCTCGGCGGCGGCGGGCACCGTG
Organism: Nonomuraea sp. NPDC049504; assembly: GCF_040676845.1. Lineage (NCBI taxonomy): Bacteria > Bacillati > Actinomycetota > Actinomycetes > Streptosporangiales > Streptosporangiaceae > Nonomuraea > Nonomuraea sp. NPDC049504. Next base: position 122,397 of record NZ_JBFAPT010000015.1, on the reverse strand, counting down.
ACCGCGCTCGCCGGGGCCTCCGGAGCGGGGAAGTCCACGGTGTTCGGCCTCATCGAGCGGTTCTACGAGCACGAGGACGGCCGCATCCTGGTCGGCGGGCGCGACATCAGGGAGTGGCCGCTCGCGCAGCTGCGCCAGGCCATCGGGTACGTCGAGCAGGACGCCCCCGTGCTTGCCGGCACCATCCGCGACAACCTGACCTTCGGCGTCTCGGACGTCACGGACGCGGAGCTGGCCGAGGTGCTGCGGATGGCCAGGCTCGACCGGTTCGTGGCCGCTCTGCCCGACGGGCTCGACACGCCCGTCGGGCACCGCGGCGGCACCCTGTCCGGGGGCGAGCGGCAGCGCCTCGCCATCGCCCGCGCCCTGCTCCGCAAACCGCGCCTGCTGCTGCTCGACGAGGCCACCTCGCACCTCGACGCGGTCAACGAGGCGGCCCTGCGCGACACCGTACGCGGCATCGCCAGGTCGGTCACCGTCCTCGTCGTCGCGCACCGGCTCTCGACGGTCGTGGACGCCGACCGCATCGTCCTCCTCGACCGCGGCGTGGCCCGCGTCGTCGGGACGCACGAGGAGCTCAGCAGGACCGACGACCTGTACGCCGAGCTGCTCGCCCACCAGCTGGGCGGACTCGCGCCCGTAAGTGCTCCGGCTCCCAGCGGGGGAGCCGGGTGAGAGAAAGGAACGCCATGAGCCCTGCGAAGTTCTCCGTCGCAGACCTGCCCGTCGACGTCTTCGAGCTGGAGACCGGCGACCTGGAGATCGAGTCGCTGACCGGCGGCCACGGGATGCTGGAGCACGGCGCCTCCAGGAACTGCAGCTGCTCCTGCCAGCTGGTCGGCTGCAGCTGCTGCAGCGCTTCGCCCAAGTCACCGAGGTAGCCCACCGGCCGGCCGACGATCCCGGCCCGGCGCCTCACGGCCGGGCCGGGTGCTCCCGGAGTGCGAAGGAGAGCGATGACCTCAGGGGAGGCGTCCGCCCTGATCGTGGGCGTGACGGGCGACGCGGTGGTCCGCGTCGCGGGACTGACGACGGCGGTGCTCGACTGGATCCGTTCGCCGCGCCTGACCGAGGCGCTCGACGACGTGCTGGCCCGCCGTGACGGGCTGAGCGCCCAGGGACGCGCGCTCGCCGACGCGCTGCATCCCGTGATCGGCGCCCTGCCCCGCGACGGCGTACGCCCGCGCGTGATCGGCCTGCGCCGGGCCCTGCACGCCGGACGGCGACCGGCCGCGCGCGAATGGACGCCGGAGATCGCCGCCCGCCTGCCGTCGGAGGTGTCGAGCGGGATAGCGGACTGGCTGGCCGGCACCGCCGCCCTCGCCGCCGTCGAGGAGAGCCTGCCGCAGGTCCTCGCCGCCGAGCGGGAGTGCGGCCTGAGCGCGCTGCTCAAGGCGGCGACCGACCCGGGGTTTCGGATCGCGCTCGGCGGGACGAGCCCCGTACTGGCGGCCGAGCTGGAGAAGTGGATCGCCGACCCCGGCAGAACTCCCAGGTCGGGCACCACGACGACGCTCGCCCGCTACCTGGCCCGCGCCGCGACCAAGACCAGCCCCCTGAGCACGTTCGCCACCAGCGGCCCCGTGCGGTGGCGCACCGGCGGCCCCGCCGTCGAGACCGTTCCGGTCGATCGCTCCGGCGCCTTCGAGCTCTCCTACTACCACATCCGCGAGAACATCGCCGCCTTCGTCCTGGACCACGCGGCCGATCCGGCGCCGATCGCGCTCAACGCCTCCGCCCAGCGCCTGGGGGAGCAGATCGTCTTCCTGCGCGGGCTGGGCATGCTCGGGCTGCTCGGCGGCGAACGCTTCTGCGCCATCCCCGCCCGCCCGTCCGTCCTCGCCCTGATCGACGTGCTGGGCGAGGAGCCTGGCGGCCTGCCCCGCCCTGTCCTCCGCGACCGCCTCACCTCGGGGGACACCTCCCTGAACGACGAGGTGGACGCCTTCGTCGACCACCTCCTGGACGCCGGCCTCCTGGTCCGCGGCCTCCCCCTCACCCATCCCCACGAGGTCCTCGCCGGCGCCGCCACGTGGACCCGGCCGTCAACTGGTCTTCCTGACGCTTCGGCGGCTGTTCCGTCGCCCGCCCTGGCCGCCGCTTTGGGGCGGGCGGCCGCCGCGCTGGGGGCGCGGCCCGCGGCCGACGACGCCGACCTCTATCGGGCGCGCCGCGAGACGGTGGTGAGCAGGCTGCGCGAGCTGGCCGCCTTCGCCACACCGGGCAGTCCGCACCACGCGATGTTCAGCTCGCTGACCGCCGTCAACGTCCGCGACACGGCGGTCGCCGCGGAGCCGCCGGCCGCCTGCTCGGTACGCACCTGGCAGCCGGTCGCCGGCGACCTGGACGTGATCCGCCGCTGGATCGCCCCCTTCGCGCCACACCTCCCCGCCAGGCTGGCCCTGACCGAGCTCTTCGGGGAGCGGCTGCGCGAGCGCGGCCCCGTCCCCGTGCTGGCGTTCTACCGCGAGTACCAGTGGGCCATGACGGAGATGGACGAGGTCGGCGCCGAGCTGCGCGGCACCGTCCTCGCGCCGTCGGCCCGGCATCCCGAGGACAGCGTGCTCGACGGGGTACGCCGGCTCGCCGACGTGATGGCCACCGCCCTCGCGGCCCTGACCCCGTACGAGACCGGAGGGACCGGGGCCCTCGCCGTGCCCGTCGAGGCGCTGCGGGCGGCGATCGCCACCTACCCCGCGTGGGTGCCGGAGGTGCGATCCATCAGCGCCTACGTCCAGCCCGCCGGCGGGCTGGGCGTGGTCAACGCGCTGGGCACCGGCTTCGGCTCCGTACGCGCCCGCCTCGACCACCTGACCGGCCGCCGGGACTCCGGCGTGCGGGACCCTGGCACCGGCCCGATCCACGCGGAGTTCGGCAGCCGGTTCGGCATCTCGCTCAACGACCACCGCCGCTGCCTCCCGTACCAGCTCGGGGGCACCCCCAACCTGCTCGGCGACGGCGACGGCGACGGCGACGGCGACGGTGGCGGTGGCGCCCGGCTGCGGATCCAGGACCTCGTCGTCCGCCTGGACGAGCGGACCGGCCTGCTCGGCCTGGCGACGACCGGCGGGCGCGAGGTGCGCGTCGTGCACACCGGCGCGGCCGCGCGCGAGTTCCTGCCGCCGTTCTCGCTGCTGCTGACGGTGCTGTCCGGCGAGGTGCCGCCCCTCACGGTCCTGCCGCCGCACCCGTCTCGTACCGCCCCGCGTGACGGCCGCCGCGACTGGCCCCGCCTGGTGGCGGGCTCACTGGTGATCGGCAGGGCCCAGGTCAGGTTCCCGGTCGGCGAGGTGCCGCTGCCCGGCCAGGGCGAGGAGGAGAGCCGCTTCCTCCTGCGGCTGGCGGAGTGGCGGCGCGCGGAGGGCATCCCTCGCAGGTGCTTCTTCCGTACCCGGCCCGACCCCGACACCATGGACGAGACCAAATCCCCGGCGTCGTGGACCCAGGCCCAGGAGAAGTGGCACAAACCCATGTACCTCGACTTCGACAGCCTCCTCCTGGTTCGGGGCTTCGTCGCCGCCCTGCGCCGTCCCGGCACCGCACTGGTGACCTTCGAAGAGGCCCTGCCCGACCCCTCCGCCGTGGAGGGCGGCGATCACCACGTCGCCGAGCTGGTCTTGGACGTCACCGCCGCCCCATGAGCTACACCCTCGCCGTCCTCGGCATGAGCGGGACACCCCGTGGGCGTCGATGCCGCTGTCGGTCGGCATCGACCATGTGATCACGCACCTGAGCCACGCGGACCGAGCCGGCCCCGCGCTCGTCACGATCGCGGAGCCGGCCGTCCGCCACGGCCTGGTTCTCCACGATCCTCAGCTCGACGAGACCTTCTCCTGAGGCGCGTCGAACACCTCCTTGACGAGCCGCTCCGTCGCCTTCTGGAACGCCGGGCCCAGGGAGAGCGTGGGGTCGTCGGTGTAGTTCAGTGCGGCGGTCAGGGTCCTGGCGCCGTCGGGCGTGCTGTACATGAGCGCCGCGTGGCCCGCGATGCCGCCGTTGTGGTTGATGACGGTGCCGCCGCCCTCCGTGGTCTGGACGAACACCCCCAAGCCGTAGCCCGCCCCGGGGATGCCGGTCGGGTGCGGCGCGCACATCTCCTCGAGCAGCGCGGCCGGCAGGAGCCTGCCGCCCACCAGCGCGGAGATGAACGTCTGCAGGTCGCGGGTGGTCGAGATCATGTCGCCGCCGCTGGAGATCCAGGAGGGGTTGTGCCGGGTGACGTCGACCGTCCCCTGCTCGGATCGGTAGTAGGCATGCGCGTACGGCTCGGGGACGTCGACCTCGTCGGACGGCTGGACGGTGCCCGTCAGGCCGAGCGGCTCTATGATCAGCCGCCGCATCTCGTCGGCCGGCGGGCGGCCGGTGACCTTCTCGATCAGCAGCCTGGCCAGGACGTAGTTGGTGTTGGAGTACCTCCAGCCGGTGCCCGGCTCGAACCTGGCCGGCTTCGACAGCGCCAGCCGTACCAGCTCCTCCGGCTGGAAGGTCGTGAACCGGGCCGCCACCCATTCCTCGCCCGAGCTGGTGGCGGGGCTGCCCGGCACGTACGTGCCGTCGGGGTCGAAGTCGCCGGTGAAGTTGAACACGCCGCTGGTGTGCTGCAGCAGCATCCGTACGGTGATCCGCGGGTCGAGCCCGAACCCCTCCAGGTGCCCGGCCACCGGATCGTCCAGCCCGAGCCTGCCCTCGGCCACGAGCCGCAGCACCACGGTCGCGACGAAGGTCTTCGTGCTGCTGCCGATCCTGACGTGGCCGTCGACCGGCGGCCCGGCGCTCCCGCCCAGCTCGGCGGCCCCGGCGGTGCCGGCCCATTCGCCCTGCTCGTCGTGGACGCGCAGGGTCACCCCGATGAAGCCCGAGTCGATCATCTCCTCGATGATCTGCTGCAACTGGGGGCGGGCCTGGGCGGAATGCGTGACGGACATGGTGCTCCTTCGGTGTAATCGGTGGCTTTACAGGCTGCGGGCGGTGATGTCGCCGTACGCGGTGGTCGCGTGGATGGTCAGGTCGGCCGCGCCGCTGTTGGTGAGGGAGTTGCTGATGCGGCCGTACGTGGTGCCGGCGTCCAGCGAGGCCGAGGCGCCGCGGGCGGCGCCGACCTCGATGTCGCCGTGCGCGGTGCGCAGCGTGACGGTGCCGCGTACGGCCTCGGCGATGCGCAGGTCGCCCTGCTGGGTGCTGATCCGCGCCGGGCCGGTGAGGCGGCCGACGGTGACGTCACCGGCCTGGAGCGTCAGGTCGGCGCTCGCGGCCTCGTCGAGCTTGACCGTGCCGCTCGCGCAGGAGAAGGACACCTCTCCGAGCCGCCCGACGCCCCGGAGGTCGCCGGCGGCCGCCTTCGCCTCGACCCGCGAACCGGCGGGCAGCCGCACGGTCACCTCGACGGAGCCGGAGGGGCCGAAGAACTGGTTCTTGGGCTCGGGGGTGTGGATCCGCAGGCCGTCGCCGTCGTAGGTGACCGCGGTCTCCTCGGCGGCCTTCACGTCGCGGCTCTTGGAGGCGTCCGCGGGCCGGACCTCGACCGTGGTGTCGGCGCGGTCGGCGGCGATGAAGGTGATGTGCCCGGCGGCGATGTCGAGGACCGTCGAGATGGCGGCGGGGGTGTCGAAGTGCTGCATGGTGTCGCTCCTTTTGTCCGTTCGTTTCCGACGAACGAAAAGCTACGTTGCTTTCCAGATTTTGACAACATCATCGTTGCTCTTGGGTTGAAGATTAGCAGGTCAAAGCCATGAAATCATTGCAACAGACCTGCGTCTAACGCAATGAGCAAGGCCGCGTTTCGTTGCAACAGCTCAGTGATGAACGCTATGGTGTGCGGACACCGCGGATCACGGAGGAGACCACGATGCCGGGCGGCAGACTCACCCCGCAGGAACGCCAGCAGATCGCCCTGGGCCTGGCCGACGGCCTCGCCTACGCCGAGATAGCCCGCCGCCTCGACCGCCCGACCTCGACCGTCACCCGCGAGGTCATGCGCAACGGCGGCCCCACCTCCTACCGCGCCGACCTCGCCCACCGCGCCGCCGAACGCCGCGCCCACCGCCGCAAGAAGCCCGCCACCCGCGCGCAGGGCGCGGCCCCGCAGCACGTCGGACGCGACACCGAGGCCGTACGCGAGTACGAGGAGACCTTCACCACCGTCTTCATGCAGTCGGGCCTGCCCAAGATGACCGCCCGCGTCCTGGCCTGCCTCTTCACCACCGACAGCGGCAGCCTCACCGCCGCGGAGCTGGCCGCCCACCTCCAGGTCAGCCCGGCATCGGTCTCGAAGGCGGTCACGTTCCTCGAGAGCCAGGGCCTCATCCGGCGCGAGCGCGACGTACGCCGCCGCGAACGCTACGTCGTGGACGACGACGTCATGTACCAGTCCACGATGGCCAGCGCCCACTCCATCGCCCACCTGGGCGAGATCGCCCGCCAGGGCATCGGCCTCCTCGGCCCCGGCACCCCGGCCGCCGCCCGCCTGGAGAACATCGCGCGCTTCGTCGACTTCGTCGCGGAAAGCATCGCCCGCGCCGCCGACCAGGCCCGCGAAATCCTCCACACCAGACCCACCGACGAGACCACCTGAACAAGGGCATGGGACAGGCGCAATCCGCTGGCCGAGCTTCTCGCTCGCGCACGGAATATGCTGTTGCCTTTTGCTTATGGACAGGTATCTGCTGGCTTCATAAGGTCCATCCGCGGCGCGGGTGAGGGCACATTGGCGCCGTAATCATAATGGCACGCTGAGTTGGGTACGAGCGCATTACCGCAGCGCAGCGGCCGCAGCTGATGAATGCTCTACGAGCCGCGAGGGAGCGTTCCGGGCTCTCGCTTGAGGAGGCGGGCAGCCGCGCCGGCCTGTCGGCCCAGAAGGTTTCCGACATTGAAACGGGCCTGCTGGTTCCCACGCCGGAGGACGTCACCAGCCTCAGTAATGCGTATGGAGTTCCGCCGGATGAATGGACGAACCTGGTTATGCTGCAGTCGGAGCTCTAGCAGTCCGAACCCGTCTTAGCCCCACTTGCCGGTATGACGTGAGGGACGCGGCGGGTAAGTGCGGGGTCACATGCTTTCCGACTTCTGATGTGATCAGGATTTGTCGGTGGCGGCGCGTAGCATCGCCGGGCATCCGGCCGGGCTCACGCGAAAAGGGAAGACATGGAGACAGAGCTGCAGGTCGCGTTCGACTGTGCCGATCCGCAACGGGTCGCCGAGTTCTGGGCCGAGGCCGTCGAAGGCTACGCCTTCCCGCCGCCGCCCGACGGCTACACCTCGTGGGAGAGCTGGGCCGAGGGGGAGAACATCCCCGAAGAGGAACGCAACGAGATGCGGGTGCTGATCGACCAGCGCGGCAAGCTGCCGAACCTCTACTTCCAGCGGGTCCCCGAGTCCAAGACCACGAAGAACCGGCTCCACCTCGACATCCGGGTCTCGAAGGGCCTCGCGGGCGACGAGCGCAGAAACCGCATCGAGGAGGAAGTGACCCGCCTGACGAAGCTCGGCGCCACGCTCGTCGAGCGCCGCACGCCGCCGGAGCTGTGGGTGGTGATGGCCGACGTCGAGGGCAACGAGTTCTGCGTGATCTGAGATCGCTCAGCGCGGCCTGCGCCAGTAGGCGAGCTGGCCGCTCGTGCTCTTGACCGTGCGCGGCGCCGACTCGGCCTGCGGCCAGATCTGCAGGAGGTAGCGGTCGATGACGGCGTCGGACGTGTCCACTTCCGCAGCCTCGTCCATGTGCTGAGCGTGGTAGCGCAAGCGGTACCACCCTGGGCCGGCGGGAAGCGCGGGAAGCTCGTGTTCGTCCGCGCCGCCCCATTCGTGCAGGGACAACCGGCCGGCGACCGACCGGAAGCTGACCTCCACGATGTCCTCGTAACCGTCGGTGTCCGCTCCGGGGTCGTGGTCGGCCACGCTCACCGCGAAACCGACGACCCCGGTGTGCAGACCGGTGACCAGGAAGGCTCCGCCGTCGTCCACCCGGATGATGCCGACGGGGTGCTCGGGGTGGTCGTCGGGCAGCCCATCGGGGCCCAGGCCGTCGTCGGTGTCGTCGACGAGGTACGCCTGCCGGTAGTGGACGCCGAGATCGAACGTCACCGTGCGAAGGTCAGTCATGGTCGGCAAGCCTAAGATCACGGACCGACATTTTCCGCGGGCCGGCCTGTGCCGGCCGTCCACCGGATATGTCGGTGGGGTCGGCCATACTTCGCCGGGTCAGGTGATCACGAGGTGAGGGTGGCGGGCGATGGCGCGGTTGTTGCGGAGTCTCGATGACGAGGTCTACGTCGAGTACAACTCGATGGGGCTCGACGGCACCGACCTGCCGACCTGGGGGTCGCCCACCGAGGAGATCTACCACTTCAACGCGGCCTTCCGGCTCGAGTCCTGGGACGCCGAGCCGGAGCCCGCGGACGGCTTGTGGACGCCGGTCAGCTCGTCGACGTTCGTCGCGGAGAGCGGGGTGGTCGCCGTCCTCGCGTCGATGGACGGCGGGGGGCACGACTTCCTGATCGGGCCGCCGCATTTCGAGTACGGCGTCCAGATGTACTTACGCGAGCCCCGGCCGGGCGACGGGCACGGCACGGGCGAGTGCGACGAGACGTGGCTGCTGAGGTTCTGGCCGATCCGGGACGTCTTCGACCCGATCGCGCACGCGGCCCCGTTCTCCTACATCGCCCGTGGCGTCCTCTACTACTCGATCGACCTCGAGCCCGAGCAGCTCGTCCAGCCTCCGTCGCGGCGGGAGGTGCCGGTTCCGGTCTCGGCGGTGACGGACTGGGCGTCGCTGCGAGCCGAGCCCGACCTCGACACCTTCGACGGCTGGTTGCGTCAGGTCCACCGCCGGGCCGAGGAGGAGGGCGTCACCGTACACGCGTGGCTGCGTGAGAAGGGGCTGGACATCGAGGACGGCGCCGACCTCACCGCGGCGACCTGCACGCCGCCGCGCATGCGTCCGGGCCGGTACGCCGATCCGCTGCTCGACCGCTACTACGCCGAGCAGCGGCACCGGAACCCGCTGTCCGGGCAGGACCTGGACGAAGACCGCCTGCGCGAACGCGCCGACGCCGACCGCATCGCCAAGGAGCTGTGCCGCGCCGGCACGCACACGTTCTCTGTGCCCGTCGAAGGCCGGGGCGGCCTCTACCTGCGGCCGGGCGTGAGCCGGCGCGTATGGCGGTGGGAGGACGACTACCTGGGCGGCGAGCTCGTGGACGGCGGGCTGACGGTGGACCGGCAGGTGCTGGCCAGGAACCCGTGGACCAGGCAGATCCTCGTCTCCGGCATCGTGACGATCCTGCGCCCCGACCCCGGCAGGGCGCCCTGTGGCGACACCGTCTGGTACCGCGTACGCGACGCCGAGCCGCACGAGGCGGCCAGGGTGCTGTGCGCGGAGGCCACCTGGGAGGAGGACCCGGAGCATCGGCGGGCCCTGGACGAGGTGGCCAAGGAGAAGCTCATCGAGCTGCGCGCCACGTACCGGAGCCGGGAGGGCTGAGCGGCGAAAACCCAGGCGACCGCCGGGAGCCCGCCGGGAGCCCGCCTGGCATGCTTGGACGACGTGATCATACGTACGGCGACGCGCCGCGACCTGCCCGCTGTCATCGCGCTCCTGGCCGGTGAGGACACCGTGGTCGATCCCCTGACGGTCGAGGTCGACGAGGCGTACGAGCGGGCCTTCCAGACGATCGACGCGGATGAGCGGAACGAGATGATCGTCCTCGACGAGGGCGACGGCACCGTCCTGGGCTGTCTCCAGCTGACCTACATCCCCGGGCTGGGGCGCCACGGGCAGGAGCGGGCGCTGATCGAGGCGGTCCGCGTACGCGCCGACCAGCGCGGGGCCGGGCTCGGCCGCAAGCTGCTCACCTGGGCGATCGACCGCGCCCGAGCGCGGGGCTGCACGCTGGTGCAGCTCACCAGCAACAAGCGCCGCACGGAAGCCCACCGCTTCTACGGCTCCCTCGGCTTCACGAGGAGCCACGACGGCTTCAAACTGCCCCTCTGACAGAGATGATGTGGGTGAGCGCCTCCCGCCGGGTCTGAGCCACCCTCTGACTGACCCCCGGCTCAGGCGGCCGAGGAGCCTGACGAGGCCAGGCCCGCGCCACCCAGCAGATCCAGCTCGATCATCTCGGCCGACTGAACGAGCCGCATCGCCGCGGCAGCCTCCGGACTACCGGCCACCTGCTTCAAGGCGTCATCGAGGTCGGCCTGACTACGCCAGAGCTCGGTCACCCAGATGGTGTCGGACGCGTCAGCCTGCCGATTGACCAGGTACAACTCACACCCGGCCACCCCCTCCAGAGCGTTCGCGGCGCCGAGCAACAACTCGGCCAGCTCCGCCCCTCGCCCATCCTGAGCCACGAACTTCCCATACCGCGCAACCTTCTCCATGCCGCCGGAGCTTACCTGCAGCGGCCGGCGGCGGGCTCGGATGGCGGTGCTGTGCGCAGGTCACCGGTGCTGGTCCGCGCGGCGGCGCAGCCCGGCCAGCGGCAGCTCGGGCCTGGACGTCGCGCACCCGGGCTGCCGGCGCGGGCAGCGCGGCAGGAACGCCCAGCCGGCCGGCAGCGCCCGCAGGCCGGGCGGCGAGCCGGGGATGCCGCGCAGCTCGCACAGGGGTCCGTGCAGCGGGGGGAAGGAGTCGCATAGCCCTTGTCCTTCCTCGGGGTCGGGAGGGGGTCATGCGTGGGTCAGGGTTGCTCGGACGCCGTGTTCTGCGAAGTCGGACAGCGTGTTGCGGAGGTGGGTGGTGAAGTCTGGGTGGTCGGCCAGGTCGGGGGCCACCTCGGCGAGCAGGCGTTCAGGAGCGTGGGCCAGGCGGCGGAGGTCCTCCGCTCGGGGGTCGTTGACGTCCACCGGGTGGCCTGCGTCGTCCAGGGAGACGGTGACGTGCCTGAGCCAGGCGGCCACCGCTAGGCAGGTCCACTGGGGGAAGGCGCCGGCGGCGAGGCGGTCGCGGGCGGTGCCCAAGAGGCGGATCGGGACCTTCAGGGAGCCGTCCATGGCTATTTGGGAGCAGCGGTGGCGCAGCGCGCGGTTGCGCATTCTGGTCACCACCTGTTCGCCGTACGACGGCAGGTCCACGCCGGGAGGCGGGGTCAGGGTGGGCAGGACGTCCTCGGCCAGCAGTCGCTCGGCGAGGTGAGCGAGCGGCGGGTCGTCGAGGGCGTCGGCGATGTGCTCGTGGCCGGTCAGCGCGCCCGTGTAGGCGAGCGCGCTGTGCACGCCGTTGAGCACCCGCAGCTTGGCCTGCTCGTACGGCTCCACGTCCGCGACGAACCGCGCCCTCGCCCGCTCCCAGGAAGGCCGCCCACCGGGAAAGTCGTCCTGGAGCACCCACTGGCTGAACGGCTCGGCCACCACGGCCGCCAGGTCCGGCCGCCCGGTCAGCCGTTCCGCGGTCGCGAGGTCGTCGGGGGTGGTGGCGGGCACCATCCGGTCCACGACGGTGGCGGGGAACGACACGCCTTCCGGCACATTGCCGCAGGCGTGCTGCACGGCCTCACGTACGCGGGCGCCGTTGGCCAGCAGGTTGTCGCAACTGACCACCGCCACAGGACCGGCGCCGGCGGCGGATCTGCGGGACAGCCCGGCCGCCAGCAAACCGATGGGGCTGCCGGGCGCGGTGTCGGCGTACGCCTTCTCGGTGATCGTCAGCGTGATCACCCGGACCGAGGGGTCGGCGACGTACCGGATGACCTGCTCGGCCTCGGTCGGCGCGTGCAGGGTGCGGCGGATGGAGGTGACCTCGGTGGCGGAGACGCGTTCGCCGTCGCGTACCAGCAGCGTGTAGCGGTGGTCCTGGTCCCGCAGCGCGCGCACGACGTCGGGGGAGCGCGGCGCGACGGCGCAGATCGTCCAGCCGTCGCCCGCCTCCTGCGTGTGGACGGCCTGGTGGGCGCGGTGAAAGGCACCGAGGCCGAAGTGCAAGATCATGACAGGAGCTCGGCGATGTCGATCGGGCGCCGCTCGACGGCCGAACGCCAGATCGCCTCGCCCGTCGCCACCGCGAGCGCCCCCTGCAGGGCGTCGGCGGGCAGGCCGAGGCGCAGCGACTCCGGCTCCGGCGTGCCGAACAGCGGGGAGAACGTGAACGTGCCGGAGCCGGGCAAAGGGGTGCAGTCCGGGGTCCTGCCGTGGCGGGACTCGATCTGGCCGTGGGTGCCGCTGATCACCACGCGGAAGCCCTCCCAGGGTGAGGAGAAGTCGAGGGTGTACGCCAGACTTGCGCCGTTCCGGTAGCGACCAGCGCGGAGTAGGCGTGCTCGATGTCGATCTCGTCGTCGTACAGATAGGTGTCGGTGGGGTATTGGTGCTCGTACGCCAGGCCGTACAGGCCGGTGCGCACACCGCCGGGCTCGCGAGCGTGCCGCTGCCCGCCTGACCCCGATGGTAGGGGTCGCGCTCGTAGAGGTCCGCCCCGGTGTACGGTTCCCCGGCCGCGTCGTGGGGGCGGCGCGGGCTACGCAATCGATGGCCGCAATGGCAGCATTATCTTGCAAACGCGGTCGCTTCGGCCGGTACGCACCTGCGATATGGTCGCCTTCGTTGCAGCAAACCAGGAGGGTCAGGCACATGCCAGTCACGCTTGCGGACGTCGCTCAGGCAACGGGGCTGTCTGCGTCGACCGTCTCGCGGGCGCTGTCCGACCCCGACAAGGTCAACGTGCACACGCGCGAGAGAGTTCGCCGCGCGGCCCGCGAACTGGGCTACGTCCCCAACCAGACGGCCCGCTCGCTGATCTCGGGGCACCACGACATCCTCGGCCTCATCGTGCCCGACATCGCCAACCCGTTCTTCCCGCCGATCATCAAGGCGATCCAGGCGCGGGCGGGCCTCAAGGGCAAGACCGTGATCATCACGGACGTCGACGAGCACCCCGGCGACGAGGTGGAGCGGGCGCAGATCCTCCGCAAGCGGGTGGACGGGCTCATCATGGTCTCGCCGCGCACCGGCGACGAGCGGCTCGCCGAGCTGGCCAGGCTCAAGCCCATCGTGTTCGTCAACCGGCGGGTCGAGGGCGCGGCCAACGTCCTGGTCGACAACGCCGACGGCATGATCGAGGCCGTCGAGCACCTCGCCGCGCTCGGCCACCGCAAGCTCGCCTACCTCAACGGGCCACGGCGCTCGTGGTCCAACGCGCAGCGGCGCAAGGCCGTCGTCGCGGCCTGCCTGGCGCAGGACATCGAGCTGGTCGAGTACGGCCCCTTCGAGCCGCAGGTCCAGGCCGGAGTGCGGGCCGCCGACCTGGTGCACGCCGGCGACGTCACCGCGGTCATCGCCTACGACGACCTGATCGCCCTCGGCCTGATGACCCGGTTGGCCGAGCGCGGCGTACGGGTCGGCCAGGACCTCAGCGTGATCGGCATCGACGACAGCCCGATGTCCGGCATGGCGTACCCGACGCTGACCTCCATCCACGTGCCGGGCACGGAGGCCGGGATGGCCGCCGTCGACCTGCTCCTCGACATGATCGCCAACCCGACGGACGAGGAACCCCCGGTCGTCCAGCTCGAAACCCGCCTGGTGGTCCGCGGCTCCACCACCCCAGCCCCCGCCTCCTGACCACCGATGTTCCCCGCCGGCCGGGCGCCGCGTTGGGAGGTGAGGTGTCGCGTCGGTCCTGTCCTGTGACGCACGCGGGGCGGGGCGAGAAGCCTCGGGGTTGTTCCTCGCGACCTTTCGGCCGGGTCACATGATGGCGCTGGGCCGGATCACATGATGGCGCTGGGCCGGATCACATGATGGCGCTCGGCCGGGTCACATGACGGCGCCGAGGTGCCAGGGGGCGAATTCTTCGTCGCCGAAGCCGAGCAGTTCGCTGGCCGTCTGACAGCCTGATGCGGTGGCCAGGATCAGGTCGTAGACGGCGCGGCCGATCTCATCGATCGTGGCTTCGCCTGTGGCGATCGGGCCGCAGTCGATGTCCATGTCGTCGCGCATGCGCCGGTAGACGTCGCTGTTGGTGGCGAGCTTCAGGCTCGGGACCGGTTTGCAGCCGTAGACGGAGCCGCGTCCCGTGGTGAAGCAGACGATGTTCGCGCCGCCGGCCACCATGCCGGTGACCGAGACGGGGTCGTAGCCGGGGGTGTCCATGAAGGCGAGGCCGGGCTGTCGTACGGGCTCGGCGAAGCCGTGGACGCCGGTCAAGGGCGCGCTTCCGGCCTTGGCGACCGCGCCGAGCGACTTCTCCAGGATCGTGGTGATCCCGCCCTCCTTGTTGCCCGGGGACGGGTTGTTGTCGAGGGAGCCGCCGTGCCGCGCGGTGTAGTCGCGCCACCAGTCGATGCGGTCGAGCAGTGCCCGCGCGACCTTCTCGTCCACGGCCCTGGCCGCGAGCAGCCGCTCGGCGCCGTAGATCTCCGGCGTCTCGGCCAGGATCGCGGTGCCGCCCTGCGCGATCAGCAGGTCGGCGGCGACGCCCAGCGCGGGGTTGGCGGTGATGCCGGAGTAGCCGTCGGAGCCGCCGCACTTGAGCCCGAGCACCAGGTGCGAGGCGGGCACGGGGGTGCGGGTCACGTCGAGCGCGGGCAGCAGCTCGCGGATGGCCTCGACGCCCTTGCGCACGGCCGCCGCCGTGCCGCCCGCCTCCTGGATGGTCATCGTCGCGATCGGGGTGCCGGCGGGCAGGTCCAGCTCGGCGATCTGGTTGACCTCGCAGCCGAGGCCCAGCACCAGCAGCGCGCCGAAGTTGGGGTGGGCGGCGTAGCCGGACAGCGTACGGCGCAGCAGGTCGAGCCCCTCGCCGTCGGAGGCCAGCCCGCATCCGCTGCCGTGGGTGATGGCGACCACGTCGTCCACGTGCGGGGCCGCGTCCAGCACCCCTGAGCGGCGGGTCTGGTCGGCGATGAGCTTGGCGACGGTCGCCGAGCAGTTGACGGAGGTGATGATGCCGACGTAGTCGCGGGTGGCGATCCGGCCGTCGGGACGCACGATGCCCTGGAACGTCTCGGGCTCCTGGGGGACGACCGTCCCCGGCGTGGGGACGACCTCGGCGCGCTCGGTGTCGTGGAAGCCGAGGTTGTGCGTGTGCACGTGGCGGCCGGGCGCGATGGGCTCGGTGGCGTGCCCGATGACCTGGCCGTACTTGATGACCTCCGCCCCGGGCTCGACGGCGGTGAGGCTGACCTTGTGGCCGGGCGGGACGTCCTGGGCCGCCGTGAGCCCGTACCCGATGGGGTCGCCGGCGGCGAGCCCGCCGAGCGTGACGGCGACCGTGTCGCCCTCCCGCAACCGGATGACTCTGGTCATGCGCTGTTCCCTTCTGGGCCGATCCACCTGCCGCGCAGGACGGTCGCCCACGGATGGAAGCCCTCGTCGAAGACGGCGAGGTCGGCGTCGGCGCCGGGCGCGATCACGCCCTTGCGGCCGGTCAGTCCGAGCACCCGCGCCGGCGTGGCGGTGGCGGCGGCCACGGCCTCGGGCACGGGCCAGCCGAGGTCGCCGGTCAGGTGGCGGAGCATGGCGGGCAGTGCCGAGGTGGAGCCGCCGAACGCGTCCGCGCCCACCACGAGCCCGACGCCGTCGCCGACCTCGCAGGTCACGGTGCCGAGTCGGTAGCGGGCGCCGCGCGGCAGGCCGGTGCCGGGCGTACCGTCCGAAACCACGCACAGGCGATCGCCCACGCAGCGGCGGGCGATCTCCAGCAGCGCGGGCGGCAGGTGGCGGCCGTCGGCGATCACCTCGGCGGTCAGGTGGTCGGCGGCCAGCGACTCCTCCAGCAGGCCGGGCAGCCGCCACGGGCCCTGCCTGATCGTGCTCGACTGGCCGCTCCACAGGTGGGTGACGTGGGTGAGCCCGGCGTCGACGGCCGCGCGCAGGTCGTCGCCGCGTGCCTCGCTGTGACCGGCGGCGACGACGACCCCGGCGGCGGCGAGGCGGGCCGTGGCCGCGACGGCGCCGGGCAGCTCGGGGGCGAGCGTGATCATGCTGAGCACGTCGCGGTGCTCCAGGAGCACGCCGACGTCCGCGGTGGTCGGCGGGCGCAGCACGGCGGGGTCGTGCGCGCCGCACTGCGCCGCCGCCAGGAACGGCCCTTCCAGGTGGACGCCGAGCAGCTCCGCGCCGCCCTCGACGGTACGGTTCACGCCGCCGAACCCGGCCAGCAACTCCTCCAGCCGCCCGACGGAGGCCGACACCAGCGACGCCTGCACGCTGGTGACCCCCTGCCCGGCCAGGCCACGCAGCACCGCGACCCCCTGGCCGGGCCCCTCGTCGAAGCACGCGCCCGCGAACCCGTGCACGTGCAGGTCGATCAGCCCCGGCGTGACCAGCCGTCCACCGACGTCGATCGCCTGCCCGTCGGCACGGCTCCCGCGCGCCGCCACCGCCGCGACGCGCTCACCCGAGACGACCACGTCCACGTCATCACGAACCCCCTCGGCCAGCACCACCCGGCCACCGGTCAGGATCACGCCCACGTCACCACGCTTCCGGATGGGGGAAGGTCAGGATCACTTCCACGTCACCGCGCTTTCGGATGGGGCCGCCGGTCAGGGTCGCGTCCGTGGCGTAGCGGACGCCCTCAGGAGGGGTCACGTCGGCGCCGCCTTCGAACCGGAGCACCCGATCACCGCGGCAGGTCGAGCTTGCCGGCGGAGTCGGGGTCGAGGAACAGGGTGGCGTGGGAGGTGCGGCGGAGGATCGTGGCGGGGCAGGCGGGTGAGATCGGCTCGGTGAGGGTGGCGGCGATGGCGGCGGCCTTGCGCTGCTCGGGGACGCACACCTGCACCGACGCGGCCGCCAGCAGGGCGGGCACGGTGAGCGAGATCGCGGTCTCGGGCACGTCGGCGACGGTCGCGAAGTGGCCCTCGCCGACCTGCTGCTCGCGTGAGCGCTGCGTCAGCGTGATCACCCTGGCCCACCGGTCGTCGTCGAAGCGCGCCTGGTGCGGCTCGTTGAAGGCCAGGTGGCCGTTCTCGCCGACGCCCATGCACACCAGGTCGAGCGGCAGCGTACGCAGCTCGGCCTCGTAACGGGCGCACTCCGCTTCGGGGCCGGGGGCGTTGCCGTCGATGTAGTGGACGGCGGCGGGCGCGAACGGGTCCTCGATGCGCTCCTTGATCCACCGGCGGAACGAGGCGGGGTGGTCGGCCGCGATGCCGACGTACTCGTCCATGTGGAAGACCGTCACCCGATCCCACGGGATCCCCTGCTCGCGCAGCGCGTCGGTGAACGCGTACTGGGAGTTTCCCGTGGCGATGACGACGCGGGCGGTGCCGCGCCGCGCCACCGCGTCCCTGATGGTCGCGGCGGCGCGCTCGGCCGCGGCGCGGCCCAGGTCCGCCTCGCTCGGGTGAACCTCGACGGGCAGGCTGTCCGCCGTGAACCGGGTCAGTGGGGTGGACAAGGTGCTCCTCCTCGGGCTGGGCGTACACCACCTTTGCAAACGCATGCAGCACTTGCAAGGAGGAGCAGCGACCGTCCCGGGGACGATTGCGGTGATCCCCGTGGAAGCGATTGCCACACGAACGTCCGTGTGGCAATCGCTGCAAGCCGGCTACGGGCGGCGCGCGTCCGTCCGCCGGAGTTCGTGCCTGATGGCGAGCCTGATCGTCCAGTAAAGGAAGAAGAGGACGACTGCCGCTGGAATGACCCAGGAGAAAAGCAACATCAGCACGTCGGGCAGCCCGATGTTCATCACGTCGATCCTCCTCCGGGACGGCAGGCGTCCAGCATCCCTCAGGCGTTTCCGCACGTACAGCGGATCATCGATCGCGCGGGTCCTTCAGCGAGCGCATCGTGTCGACCAGGGTCTCGTGGATGTACTCCAGCTCCGGCGAGGTGAAGCCCGTCCAGTCACCGGCGTCCTGGTCGGCGGCGTCCGCCGACCAGGACGCCTCGTCGGAGTCGCTCCAGGTGCTCTCGGCCGCCGCCGGGTCGTGGCGGTACACCCACCACAGGTTCCCCGAGGGGTCCTGGAAGCGGGCGAGGGTGTCGCCGAAGAAGTCGGTCGGGCGGGTCACGATGCGGGCCCCGCGCGCCGCCGCCCGGTCGAGGGTGGCCTCCACGTCGTCCACGTAGACGCGGGTGAGCGCCGGCGTGAACGGCCAGTCGGGCTTGCGGTCGGCGATGGTCAGCAGTGAGTCGCCGACGCGCAGCTCGGAGTGCAGGATGAGCCCGTCCTTGTCGTTCGTACGGGCCTCGGGCACGTCCACCGCACCGAACACCGCGATGAGGAAGTCGATCAGTCCGGCGGCGTCGTCGGTGACGATGAACGGGTTCACGGTGTTGGAACCCGCGGGCACTGCGGTCATGGTGCGTCCTTTCAGCAAGCTGAACGAAGGGATGCACGTATGGTCGCCAGCGGTGCGGCCACTTGATGTCCTGAATGCGGCCGCTTTTCAGATGGGGAAGCGGCCGTCGCGCCACTGCCAGTGGCGGCCCGCCTTGAGGTGGTCGATGACCGCCCGTTGGAGCGCGGTGCGGCGCGGCAACTGGTCGAGCGGCGTGGTCAGCGTGCGGAAGACGAACCGCAGCACCTCGACGTCGGCGTCTATCCCCTTGGGCTCCTCGTACGGCTCCAGCTCGAACCTGCGCTGGAACCGCACGATGTTGGAGTCGGCCGGCAGATATTCGCTGAGCTGCGGATCGAGCAGCCACGAGCCGCACGAGAACGCCGTGCGGTGCTCGTCGGGGAAGTGGCGGGGGAAGAACGCGCGGGCCCGGTCGAGCGAGGCGTCGATGGCCTCGGGGGTCAGCGGACCCGACTCGGGGATGTGCAGCTGAACGGCGGTGTCGCCGCGGTGGAACTGCAGCCGGCCCAGCTCGTAGAGGCCGCCGCGGACGTGCAGCGTCAGCCAGCTCTGGATGACCGGCCAGCCCTCGCGCTCCATCCGCCGGTCGACGGCGAGGTTGCGGCCGAGGTCGGCGAGGGTCGTCCAGGACACGTCCTCGGGTACGCCGTGGTCGCGGTGGTAGCCGAGGACGACGTCGATCAGCGCGAGGTAGGCGTAGACGTACAGGTGCCGCCAGGCGGGGCCCCGATCGCGCGGCAGCGAGGGGCCGAACGGCAACCAGCCGTAACCGCCGAGGTCGGCGCGGACCATGGCGGTCGCGCGGTCGAGCAGCCAGCGCAGCTCCGGCGTCCACAGCGGGGAATCGGGGTCCGGCCAGCCCTCCATGATCTCGGCGGCGTCGTCGGGGCGTACGGCGAGCCGGTCGAGGATCGCGGGGGCGTCGGTCTTGGCGGGCAGCGGCGCGGACGGGAGATCGCCGGCGAGGCGATGGACGCGCTCGACGTCCTCGAGGGGAACCCCGAGCCGGGAGGCGATGTCGTCAAGCTTCATCTCGCCGACTTTACTCGCGATAGGTTAGGATACGACTGTATCCATAAGGAGGTCGCCAGCATGCCTGACCAGCCGTCCGCCTTCACCAGCGACCGTGCCCGTGACCGCTACCACGCCGTTTACGACCGCGTGGTCCAAGAGTTGTGGCCGGTGCCCGTGGACGCCTTCGACGTCGAGACCCGCGCCGGCACCGTCCGCGTGCATCGCGCGGGTCCCACGGCCGGCGACCCCATCGTGCTCCTGGCCGGGGCCGGGGGGAACGCGCTCGCCTGGCACGCCTCCATCGAGCCGCTCGCCCGCGCCAGGCCCGTCCTCGCCGTGGACCCGCTCGGCGAGCCGGGCCGCTCGATCCAGCGCTGCCCGCTCACGAGCGGCGCCGACATCGGCGGCTGGGTCGCCGACCTGCTCGCCGTCGTCGGAGCCGAGCGCGCGCACCTTGCGGGCTTCTCGTCCGGCGGGTGGGCCGCGATGGAGCACCAGCGTGCGGGAGGCGGCGGGGTCGCGGCGCTGACGCTGGTGGACCCCGGCGGTCTCGCGCCGCTGTCCAGGAGGTTCGTCCGGTGGGCGGCGGCCGGGGCCCTCGCCTCGATGCTGCCGGGCCCGCTGCGCCGCCGCTCGGCCGGCCTGGTGAACAACGGGGTGTTACGCGATGACGGGCTGGTGGCGCTGCTGCGGGCCGGCTGGTCCTTCCGCCGGCGGGTGCCGATCCCGCCCGGCTACCGCGACGAGGAGCTCCGCGCGGTGTCCGTGCCCGTACAGGTGCTGATGGGCGCTCGCAGCGCGCTGTTCGACGTGGGGGCGCTGGCCGCCCGGCTGGCGGAGGTGGTGCCGTCCTGGCGGGTCGAGATCGTGCCTGGCGCTGGCCATTCGCTGTCCGTCGAAGCCCCCGAGCTGGTCGCCGACCGTATCCTCTCCTTTCCCGGGACCGAGCAGGCGGGAGACGCGCATGCCCCGACAGGTGGATCATGACGAGCGGCGGCGGCAGCTGACCGACGCGCTGCTGCGCATCGCGAGCACGCGCGGGCTGGGGGCGGTGTCGATGCGCGAGATCGCCGCCGAGGCCGGGGTCTCGCTGCGCGTCGTCCAGTACTACTTCGCCAACAAGCAGGCCCTGCTCGAATCAGGCCTGACCGAGCTGGGCGCCCGCATGAACCACCGGGTCAGGCGGCGGATCACCGACTCGGGCACGCCGGCGCCGCGCGAGCTGCTCGCCGCCGTGCTGGCGACGATCGTCCCGTACGACGAGCAGAGCCGCCTCGACTCCCTGGCCTGGACCGCCTACTACACGGCCGCGCTCACCGACCCGGCGCTCGCCGCCGCCGGCCTCACCCTGCCCGACGCGCTGGAGGACTTCCTCACCGTACGGCTGACCGGCGCCATCGCCGCGGATCGCGACCCGCGCATCGAGGTCGCGTCCCTGCTGGCCCTCGCCAACGGCCTGACCTCCAGCGTCCTCAGCGGCCAGCGCAGCCACGAGGACGCCCTCGACATCATCGACTACCGGCTGGACCGCCTCTTCGAGCAGGACTGACCGGCGACACGCACCCCTGACCACCGGGCCGCGGCCTTTCCCGTGACGGACACTCGACTCGTGACCTCGGAGACTCCCGCCACCACGGCGGCACTGACGGTGGCCCGGCGTTTCTATCCGCCGGCGCTGCTCGACCACTGCGTCCGCACCCGCCTGTGGGGCACGACGTACGCCGCGGCGCACGGCATCGCCATCGACGACGAGCTGTTCTCCGTCGCGGCCCTGCTGCACGACATGGGCCTGACGAAGGCGTTCGACAGCCACACGGTGCCGTTCGAAGAGGCGGGCGGGTGCCTCGGCTGGGTCTTCTGCACGGCGGCCGGCTGGCCGGACGAGCGGGCCGCCAGAGCCGAAGAGATCATCGTGCTGCACATGCGCGCCGACGTGCCCGCCGCCGACGACCCCGAGGCGCACGTCCTCCAGGTCGCGTCGAGCTTCGAGGTGGTGGGGCGATGGCACGAGCAGTTCCCCGACCACGTACGCGCGGACGTGCTCACCCGCCATCCCCGCCGCGACTTCCCGGCCGGCCTCCTGGCCGCCTTCGAGGACCAGGCGCGCCGCAAACCCGGCAGCGCCGCCGCCCGGTCGGTGCGCAACGCGCTCGCCGAGCGGATGGCCGCCAACCCCCTCGACAGCTGAGGTCAGAACCAGGCGACCGGCGCCCCGGCGAAGGAGGCGCCTACCGGCCGCCCGGGTGATGCGGGCGACGCGAGAACCCCTGACCCACGCCGCCCGAGCAACCGTCCCCACGCTACGGCTCCGCGGGCCCGTCCGGTGTCCGGTGAACACCCGACAACCGCGCCTTCCCGTACGGTGGCGATCATGGCGGACGGATTCCGAGAGCGGCTGGCGCGGCAGGTCGCCGGCATCACCCCGTGGGACGAGCAGGAGGCCGCGCACCTCGCCGAGACGCTCGCCTGGATCGACAGCGGCGCCCCGCTGCACCGGGCGGACGCGCCCGACGTCCCCGACCCGCATCTCGTCGCCTACACCGTGGTCATGGACCCGGACGGGCGGCTGCTGCTCGTCGACCACCGCAAGGCGGGGTTGTGGCTGCCCAGCGGCGGCCACGTCGAGCCGGGCGAGGAGGTGTGGCAGACCGTCGAGCGGGAGTGCCAGGAGGAGCTGCACATGGCGGCGCGGCCGGGTCCCGTCGCGGGGCGGCGGCCGTTCTTCGCCACCGCGACGCGGACCAGGGGCGCGCACCCGCACACCGACGTCTCGCTCTGGTTCCTGCTGGAGGCGGACACCGTCACCTCCTACGACGAGGGGGAGTTCGCCGGCATCAGATGGCTGTCGCCGCGCGAGGTGCTCGACGAGCCGGCCGGGCGGCTCGACCCGCACATGCACCGCTTCACCGCGAAGCTCATCGACGCCGTAGGGGCGTGACGCCTCACCACCATCCGAAGGCGGCCCAGGTCAGGGCCGGTGCGACGACGATCGAGATCAGTCCGTACGTGAGGAGCTGCCGGAACAGCCTGGGCCGCACCGCGGGCTCGGCGGCGCCCAGGATGAGGCCGCCGGTGATGCCCAGCGGGTTGAGGTCCACCAGCACCGAGGCCAGCGCCAGGGCCAGCACGCCGCCGACCGGGGATAGACTGGCGTCCACCAGCGGGGGCAGCAGCGGCGTGACGGTCGCGAACACCGCGATCGAGCTGGCCGCGAAGGACGTGATGCCGGCGACGTAACACAGCACGAGCAGGCTGAGCAGCGGCGCGCCCGTCACCCCGAGCAGGTCGCTGATCTGCTTGAACGCGCCCAGGTGCTGCATCAGCCCCACGTACGTCAGCAGGCCGCCGATCAGCAGCACCACGTTCCACGGGATCCGCGACACCACTTCGCCGATCGGCATCCTGAACGCCAGTTGCAGGATCAGGGCGGCGGTCAGGCCGAGGTACCCCACGTTCATGTCGAACCCGACGGACAACACGACCACCGCACCCATGCACACCAGGGTGAAGGCGCGAGCCCCCGACCGCTGCGGCGCCATGGCAGGCGCCTCCGGCTCAGCGGTCACCGTCACCGCGCCGCTCCCGGGAGAAGCCGGGGTGGGGACGGGCGCCACCGGAGCCGGTGCGCCCGGCGCTTCCGTGGCAGGGACGGGGGTGGTCGGGGTTTCGGCGGGCGTTGAGGTGCGGCCGCGGGGGATGCCGCCTTTCCAGCGGCCCACCGCCAGGACGCCCGCGCACACGACGAGCCCGGCGAGCAGGCCCCCGGCCAGGAACGTGACCGGGGCGGAGCCGGGCAGGCCGATGCCGAGCTTGCCGCTCAGCTCGCGCGCCGTGACCCCGTACACGGCGAGGGGTGACAGCAGGCCGCTGATGATGCCGGTGACGCCGAGCACGGCGGCGAGCATCGGTGAGATGCGGTAGCGCGCGGCGAAGCCGAGCGCGATGGGGGAGACGATGGCGGTCGCGGCGGCGGGCAGGGTGCCGGCGGCGGTGAGGACGGCGCCGATGGCGAACGGGGCCAGCGCGATCAGCACGAGCCGCCCGCCGGCCAGCCGTAGCAGCAGGTCGAGCAGCCAGTCGAGGGTGCCGTTGTGCTGGGCGACGGCGAACAGCGCGGTCACCCCGACGATGAGCACGAAGAAGTCGGCGGGGAAGAACGCCGTCACGTCGTTCTCGGTGACGCCGGCCGCGAGTCCGAGCAGGAACGCCGCCGCCAGGGCGCCGAGCCCGAGGTCGAAGCCGGGGATCAGGGTGGCCGCGAGCAGTCCGGCCAGCACGATGATGGACAGGGTCGCCAGGGTCATGGGCAGCCTCTTCCGTCGGTCAGGCGAGCCCTGCGCGGGCAGGGACGGTTCGCTCGGGGGGTGTCAGGGTCAGGTCGGTCAGACCACTCCTCGGTGGTGCAGGGCTTGGATCTCGGAGTCGGTGAGGCCGGCGAGGTCGCGGAGGACGTCGGCGGTGTGTTCGCCCAGCGCGGGGGCGGGGGTGCCGGGTGCGGGGTCGAAGCCGGAGAAGCGGCCGGCCGGGGCCTGCATGAGCCGGGGGCGGCCGGTTCTGGCGTCGGGCACCTCGACGATCGAGCCGCGGGCGCGGATGTGCGGGTCGGCGCAGATGTCGGCGGCGGTGTTCACCGGTCCGGCGGCCACGCCGGCCTCGGTGAGCAGCGCCATCAGGGGGTCGAGGTCGTGCGCGGCGACGAAGGCGGCGACCCGCGCCTCGATTTCGGTGCGGTGGTCCAGCCGGGCGGTCATGGTGTCGTGGACGGCGAGGTCGTCGGCGTCCATGACCTTGACGAGCCGGCGCCACATCTGCTCGGTCGAGGCGGGCAGGGCGAGCCAGCGGCCGTCGCGGGTGCGGTAGAGGTCGTTCGGGCTGATGTGCGGGTTGCGGTTGCCCTGGCGTTCGCGGTTCTCGCCGGTGACGCCGTACTCGACGATGAAGTCCTCCATCATCCGCAGCAGCGGCTCGTACAGGGGGATGTCGGCGAGCTGGGCCTGCCCCGTGCGGTCGCGCTGGCGCAGCGCGAGCATGGCGGCGAACGCGGCGTAGATGCCGGTGACGCCGTCGGCCACGGGATAGCCGGCGAAGATCGGCGGCCCGTCGGGCGAGCCGGTGCGGTGGGTGAGGCCGGCGAACGCCTCGGCGACGCGGGCGAAGCCGGGCCGGTCGGCGTAGGGGCCGGTCCTGCCGAACGCGCTCACCTGCACCATCACCAGGTCGGGCCGGTAGGCGCGCAGGTCGTCGAAGTCGATGCGGAAGCGGCGCAGGGTGGCGGGGCGGAAGTTGGTGACGACGACGTCCACGGCCGCGGCCAGCCGCCCGACCAGACCGGCGGCCTCGGCGTGGTGCAGGTCGATGGTGACGCTGCGCTTGCCGCGCCCGACCATCGTCCAGGCGGCGGACTCGCCGTCCTCCAGGGGCGGGTAGTGGCGGGCCGGGTCGCCCGTGGCGGGATGCTCGACTTTGATCACTTCGGCGCCGAACTCTCCGAGCAGCGCGGCCGCCAGGGGCCCGGCCAGGATCGTCGACACGTCCAGGACGCGCACTCCGCTGAGCGGACGATCAGACAAAGAACTTTCCTTTCACCCGAGAGTACGAGGGTCACGATCCCCCTCAGCCGGAGCGGCGGGAAGACGGCGGAGGGATTCACAGGTGAAAGGATTCGCCTTTATGGTGGCGCGGTGCGGGTGGAACGGGCGCGATACTTCCTGGCGGCGATCGAGACGGGCTCGCTGCGTGCGGCGGCGGCCAGGTGCGGGGTCAGCCAGCCGACCGTCGGGCAGCAGATCGCCCTGCTGGAGGAGGAGCTCGACGTCGTGCTGCTCACCCGCAGCAGGCACGGCGTGCACCCGACGCCGGCCGGCCAGGCGCTGATCGAGCCGCTGCGCAGGCTGGTCGCGGCCGAGGAGGCGGTGCGCGAGTCGGCGATGGAGACGAGCGGCTCCTATCGCGGGCGGGTGCAGATCGGCGGCGTCACGGTGGCCGTGGAGACCGTGATCGCGCCGGTGGTGGGCCGGTTGCGGCGTTATCACCCGGGGCTGCGGTTCAGCGTGCGCGAGGGCGCGTCGGCGGCCGTCGAGGCGGCGGTGCTGGACGGCGAGCTGGACTTCGGGGTGGTCACCATGCCGGCCGGGCCGGCCGCGCCGGGACTGCGCAGGATCCCGCTGGCGTCGGCGCCGGTCGGCGTGTACGCGCGTACCGACCACCCCTTGGCGGGCCGCGACCAGGTGCAGTGGCGTGACCTGGAGAGCTGGCCGGTCGTCACCATGCGGGCGGGCACCGTCATGTGGGAGACCCTGCACCGGCACGTGCCCGCCCCCGACGTCGTCGTGCAGGCCATGTCGGCGCGGACGGTCAAGGTGATGGTCGGCCAAGGGGTCGGGCTGGGCGTGCTCGCCCGCTTCGACACCTCGGCCGACATCACCGACGTGGTGTGGCTCCCGCTGTCCGACGCAGAGCCCGTGCACCTGTGCCTGACCCAGCGTCAGGACAGCAGGCCGTCGCCGTCCGCGCTCATCGTGCGCCGGCTCATCAGGGACCGGGCGGGCGAGCTGGTCAGCTGATGGCGCAGGTGTTGACCAGGTCACCCGAGGTCGCGCGGGGGACGGTGGCACTGCGCGGCGGCTGCTTGCCGCGGTCGGTCCAGCGCTCCAGGGCCTCGAACGCCGTCCGCATGCACGGCAGCAGGGGCCGCATGCGGTCGGGGAACATGTCGTACTCGATGTCGAGGTGCGAGGCGCCCTCCATGCGGTAGTAGCGGTGCAGCGCGCCCCTGCCCTGCTCGCGCACGGCCTGGGCGTAGGCGTCGCCGTGCACCCTGATCGGCAGCAGCGTGTCGAGCGTGCCCATCACGGTGATCAGCGGCTTGCCGATGCGGCCGGAGTGGGAGGCCCGCCGTACGGCGTCGTGCACGCTCTTCGGGCGATTGGCGTAGTCGTAGTCGGCGTCGCAGTTGGGGGTGCCGCTCTGGCAGTACGGGATGCCGGCGTCCAGGTCGCCGTCGAAGCCGGGGTCCACCTCCTCGCGGTAGCGGCGCTGGGTGCCGTCCCACAGGACGCTGTAGTTGAAGTCCCACAGGAACTCAGAGCCCGGCGCGAAGCCCGCCCGCAGCATCGCGGCGTGCGCCTGCTCGTCGCCGGTCGCCTTGTACTTGGGGTATTCGCGCAGCGCCACCGGCAGGTACGTCAGCGCGTTGCGCTGCTGGCCGCCCGGCGGCCAGTAGGTGCCCTCGGAGTCGACGCCGCCGTCGTACAGCTCGGGGTGGTTCTCCAGCGCCCACCGGACGAGCTGGCCGCCGTTGGAGATGCCCATCGCGTACGTCCTGCGCGCCTGCCGGCCGTAGTGGCGGGCCACGGTGGCCTTGGCGGCGACCGTCACCTCGGTCATCCGGTGGTACCACTCCCGGATGGCGTCGCCCGGCCGCTTGCCGTCGTGGTAGAAGTTCGCGTCCACGTTGCCCTTGTCGGTGGAGGCGTAGGCGTACCCCTTGGCCAGCACGAAGTCCGCGATCGTGTAGTCGTTGGCGTACTGGCGGCGGTTACCCGGCGCGCCGGCGACGACCAGCCCGCCGTTCCACCGCTCGGGGAGGCGGATGACGAACTGGGCGTCGTGGTTCCAGCCGTGGGTGGGGTTGGCGGTGGAGGTGTCGGCGAAGTAGCCGTCGATCTGGATGCCGGGCACGCCGCTCGGGTTGCGGGTGCCGGCCGCGTGCAGGCCCTGCCAGTCGGCCTGGTCGGTGTGGCCCGAGGCGAGCGTGCCGGCCGTGGTGAGGTCGTCCAGGCAGGCGGCGACCTGGTGCTGCGCGCCGGGCACGCGCAGCCGGTTGATGCCGTGGCAGCGGGCGTCCGCGGCGGCGGGGGACGCCACCGGCGCCAGGGGGATCGCCACGAGCGCGGCCATCAGGGCGGAGAGAGACGTTCGGCGAAGGGACAGAGGCATGTGCGACTCCCATCGATCAGACGGACGCCATGCTGATCCAGCGTTCCCGGCGCGGCGACGTACGTGATCTCCACTGTTCGGCGGCGACCTGTGGAGGGGGTGTCCACCGGTTCGCCGGTGAGAGCCCGATCGGCCGGCCGGAAGGCCGGAACAGGCGCCGGATGCCGCGTACCGGTGTGTGTCACCGCATAACGGGCGGCCCGAATGTGTGGGTGCCTCACCTGGTCCGCCGTCGTGGGCGCGACCTAGCGTTCACGGTGTCCGAGGTCGCGTTGTGACACGTGAGGAGGGCGCATGGGAGCAGGCCCCACGGGCTCCGCGGGTTCCGCGGCGCAGGCGGCGAGCCCGCCCGCCGGGCCGGTGCTGCGGGCGCGCGGGCTGGTCAGGGAGTTCCGCGGGTTCCGCGCCGTGGACGGCGTCGATCTCGACGTGGCCGAGGGCAGCGTGCACGCGCTGGTGGGGCCGAACGGCGCCGGCAAGACCACCCTGTTCAACCTGCTCACCGGCTTCCTGAAGCCCACCGCGGGCAGCGTGGTGATCGACGGGCACCGGGAGCTGGTCGGCCGCAGCCCCGAGGCGATCAGCCGGCTCGGCGTGGCGCGCTCGTTCCAGATCACCAGCCTGTTCACCGACCTGACCCCGCAGCAGCATGTGGAGCTGGCGCTGGCCGGGCCGACGGGCCTCGGCTGGCGGTTCTGGCGCTCCGACCGGGCGCTGGAACGCTTCGCCGCGCCCGCCGCCGAGCTGCTGGACCGGGTCGGGCTCGCGGGCCACGCGGGCGTCCCGGCCGGCTCGCTGTCGTACGGCCGCAAAAGGGCGCTCGAGCTGGCGCTCGCGCTGGCCATGGACCCCAAGGTGCTGCTGCTCGACGAGCCGACCGCCGGGATGGGCGTCGAGGACGTGGACCGCACCATCGAGCTCGTCCGCACCATCCGCGCGGGCCGCACCGTCGTCATGGTGGAGCACAACATGAACGTGGTCGCCAGCCTCGCCGACCAGGTGACCGTGCTGCAGCACGGCAAGGTGCTGGTCGAGGGCGCGTACGCCGAGATCCGCCACGACCCCCGCGTCATCACCGCCTACCTCGGAGACGCCGATGCTGCGCGTTGAGGGACTGTCCGCCTGGTACGGCGAGGCGCAGGCGCTGCGCGAGGTGTCCATGCAGGTCGACGAGGGCGAGATCGTCACCCTGGTCGGCCGCAACGGCGCCGGCAAGACCACGCTGCTGCGCTGCCTGATGGGCCTGCACGGCACGTACGGCAGGACGACCGGCACGATCGCGCTGTCCGGCGCCGACGTCACGGCGCTGCCCCCGCACGCCAGGGCCAGGCGCGGCCTCGGCTACGTCCCCGACGACCGCGGCATCTACGCGACGCTGTCGGTGGAGGAGAACCTGACGCTGGCGCCGCCGGTCAAGGGCGGCGGCCCGGAGCCGTGGTCGCTGGAGCGGGTCTACGAGACGTTCCCGCACCTGAAGGAGCGGCGCCGCTCGCCCGGCACCACGCTGTCGGGCGGCGAGCAGCAGATGCTCGTGCTGGCCAGGGTGCTGCGCACCGGCGCCAGGCTGCTGCTCTGCGACGAGCCCACCGAGGGCCTGTCGCCGCTGTTCGTGCAGCGCATCGGCGAGATCCTGCGCGAGGTGCGCGCGGCGGGCACGACGGTGCTGCTGGTCGAGCAGAACGTGCACTTCGCCGCCACGGTCGCCGACCGCCACTACCTGCTGGCCGAAGGGCGGATCGTCGAGTCGCTCGACCGCGACCAGGTACGCGAACGCGAGCACCAGCTCCTCGAATACCTCGGAATCTGACGACATATGGACGATTCGCCACCCCTGAGGAAGACAGAACGGTAGAGGAGATGCCGCACATGAGAATCACGGGCTGGAGCGGCGGGCTGGCCGCCGCGACGCTGGTGCTGGCCGGATGCGGCGGCGGGCCCGGCGGTGGCGGCGGCGCGATCAGCGACGGCGGGGTGGTGCTGGCCGTGCTGAACGACCAGTCGGGCATCTACGCCGACACCTCGGGCCGCAGCACGGTCGAGGCCGTCAAGATGGCGGTGGACGACTACCGCGCCAAATACGGCGACAAGGCGGTGGCCAAGCAGGTCGAGGTGGTGGCCGCCGACCACCAGAACAAGCCCGAGATCGCCAACTCCAAGGCGCAGGAGCTCTACGACCGCGAGCACGCCGACGTCATCCTCGACGTGCCCACCTCCTCGGCCGCGCTCGCCGTCGCCACGGTCGCCAAGAACAAGAAGAAGGTCTTCATCGACGTCGGCGCCGCCAGCACCGAGCTGGAGGGCAAGGCGTGCAACAAGTACACCTTCCACTACGGCTACAACAGCTACATGCTGGCCCACGGCACCGGCACCGAGGTCACCAAGGACGGCGCGAAGAACTGGTACATCGTCTACCCCGACTACGCGTTCGGGCAGGACATGAACAAGACGTTCAGCACCGCCATCCAGGGGGCCGGCGGCTCCGTGGTGCAGTCGGACCCGACGCCGTTCCCCAACGACAACTTCTCCACGTTCCTGCTCAAGGCCCCTGGGCTCGACCCGAAGCCGCAGGTGCTCGGCACGATGCACGCCGGCGGTGACCTGATCAACCTGGTCAAGCAGTATAACGAGTACAAGCTGCGCGACAAGGGCGTGCAGCTCGCGCTCGGCCTGCTGTCGATGAGCGACATCCACTCGCTCGGGCCCGACGCCCTGGCCGGCACCCGCTACACCACCATGTGGGCCTGGACCTTCGACGAGCAGACCCGCGCCTGGGCCGACAAGTTCCAGGCCAAGGTCGGCAAGCGGCCCACCTCCAACATGGCCGCCAACTACTCGGCCGCCCTGCAGTACCTGGAAGCCGTGCAGCGCGCCGGCACCGACAACTCCGACAAGGTGGTCGCCCAGCTCGAAGGCCACTCCATGGAGGACATGTTCGTCCGCAACGGCACCATCCGCGCCCAGGACCACCTGCTGCTGCACGACGCGTACCTGACGGAGGTCAAGGCGAAGAGCGAGGTCAAGGAGCCGTACGACTACGAGAAGGTGCTCAAGACCATCCCGGCCGCTGAGGCGTTCCAGCCGCAGCCCGACCCGGCCTGCAAGCTGTAGGCGGCCGGCGTGCTCCAGCAGGCGTTCAACGGGCTGGTGGGCGGGTCGTTCTACGCCCTGCTCGCCCTCGGCCTGGCCGTCATCTTCGGCATGCTGGGCGTGGTCAACCTCGCCCACGGCGCGTTCTACATGCTCGGTGCCTTCGGCGCGTTCATCGCGCTCGACTCGTTCGGGCTGAACTTCTGGGTGGCGCTCGCGCTGGTGCCGCTGGTGCTCGGCGTGGCGGGCGCGGTGCTGGAACGATTGTTCATCCGGCGGCTCGCGCCGCTCGACCCGCTCTACAACTTCCTGTTCACGTTCGGGCTCGCGCTGATACTCCAGGACCTCATCCGCCGCGAGTACGGCGTCAACTCCCAGCCCTACCCCCGGCCGCCCGCCCTGGAGGGCACGGTCGACCTGGGGCTGTTCACCTATCCGGCGTACCAGGTGTTCGTGCTCGGCGTCTCGGTCCTGATGTGCCTCGCGGTGTGGGTGGTGCTCACCAGGACCCGCGTCGGCATGATCGTCAGGGCCTCGACCGAGCGGCCCGAGCTGACCCGCGCGCTCGGCATCGACGTCGGCCGCTGGGTGACGCCGGTGTTCGGCTTCGGCATCGCGCTGGCCGCCTTCGCCGGGGTGCTGGCCGCGCCGATGCGCGCGGTCAACCCGCTGATGGGCGCCGACCTGATCATCACGGTCTTCGCCGTGGTCGTGATCGGCGGGCTCGGCTCGGTGTTCGGCTCGGTCGCCGCCGGGTTCGCCGTGGGGCTGGTGTCGGCGCTGGGCAACCTGTACGTGCCCGCGCTCTCCCAGATCCTCGTCTTCATCCTGATGGCCGCCGTGCTGCTGTGGCGGCCCGCCGGGTTGTTCGGACGCGAGGAGGCGTACCGGTGATCATGTCCAGGCTGGCCCGCTCCGGCAGGGGCGGGATCGTGCTCCTGGTGGCCGGGCTCGTCGCCGCCCTCGTCCTGCCGTGGCTCATCTACCCGCCGGTCGCGCTGGACATCGTCTGCTGGGCGCTGTTCGCCGCGGCCGTGGACCTGCTGCTCGGCTTCACCGGGCTGCTGTCGTTCGGGCACGCCGCGTTCTGGGGCGGGTCGGCGTACGCCACAGGGCTGATCGTGCTGCACGGCGGGCTGCCGTTCCCGGTGGCGATCATCGGCGGCGCGGTGTTCGCGGCACTGCTCGCACTGCCGATCGGCTACCTGTCCGTCC
Source organism: Nonomuraea sp. NPDC049504 (assembly GCF_040676845.1). Taxonomy (NCBI): domain Bacteria; kingdom Bacillati; phylum Actinomycetota; class Actinomycetes; order Streptosporangiales; family Streptosporangiaceae; genus Nonomuraea; species Nonomuraea sp. NPDC049504. The sequence goes on along the minus strand of NZ_JBFAPT010000015.1, from coordinate 90,898 downwards.
GCCTGACCGGCATCTACTTCGCGATGGTCACCCTGGCCTTCGCCCAGATGCTCTACTTCCTGGCCAACCAGTGGCGCGGCGTCACCGGCGGCGAGAACGGCCTGCAGGGCATCCCGCGCGACCTGCTCGGCCTCGACCTCAACGACCCCTTCTATTTCTATTACGCGGGGCTGCCGTTCGTGCTGCTCGGCCTCGCCGCCGCCTGGCGGATCGTGCGCTCGCCGTTCGGCCGGGTGCTCGTCTCCATCAGGGACAACCCCTCCCGCGCCCGCGCACTCGGCTACCCCGTCGAGCGGTACCGGCTGCTCGCGTTCGTGCTGTCGGCCGCGCTCGCGGGCGTCGCCGGCGGCGTCTTCGCCATCGGGCACGGCTTCGCCTCGCTCGACGGCCTCTACTGGACCACCTCGGGCCAGGTCGTGATGATGGTCATCCTCGGCGGCATCGGCACGCTGTGGGGCGGTGCCATCGGCGCCGCCATCGTCGTCCAGCTCCAGGACTTCCTCGCCACCGCCGGGTTCGAGGGCATCGGCATCGTCACCGGCACCATCTTCATCGTCATCGTGCTGCTGTTCCGTCGCGGCATCTGGGGGACCGTCCGCCACCTGATCGCCACCCGCCGTACCACGCCGCCGCTCAGCTCCGCAGCCGATGCAGGCGCAGCGCCAGCTGGATCTCCAGAGCCCGCTCCGGCTCCTGCCAGTCCTCGCCCAGCAGGCGGCTCACCCGATGCAGCCGCTGGTGAACGGTGTTGATGTGGACGTGCAGCCGCTCCGCCGTCCTGGACAGCGCGCACCTGCTGCCGAAGTACGTCTCCAGCGTCCGCACCAGCGACGTGCCCCGGCGCGCGTCGTAGTCGAGCACCGGGCCCAGCGTCGCCTCCAGGAACCCCTTGGCGTCGCGGTGCGCGCCGATCAGCAGGCCGACGAAGCCCAGCTCGCGGGCGTCGGCGCCGTCGTCCATGCGGTCGAGCGCGAGCAGCGTGTCGGCGCACCGCCTGGCCTCCCGGTGCGCGGCGGGCACCCCGGACAGGTCGCGCACCGGGCCCGCCGCGCCGACCGTCACCGGCGCCGCCAGCGCCGCCCCCAGCTCCTTGGCCACCCGCCGTGCCGTCTCACCAGGCACGTCGCCGGGCAGCAGCAGCACGACCTCCTCCCCGCGCGCCGCCGCCAGCCCGTGCGCCGCCGCCGCATAGGACGCCGCCCAGAACGCGGCCCGTCCGCGATGCCTGGGCGAGGCGCACCGCGCCGACAGCACCACGTAGGGCACGTTGCGCTCCAGCCCCACCCGCCGGATCCGCGCCTCAAGCGCAGCCGCCCCCTCTGCCCGGGAGTCCGTGCTGTCGCGGGCCTTGCCGTCCAGGAGGTCGTCGAGCAGCTCGCCCTGGACGCGCGCCTCGGCCTCCGCCGGGCTTCTGCGCAGCAGCATCACCAGCGCCGTCACCAGCGCGGCGCGTTCCAGGATGCGGCGGTCGGCGTCGTCAAGGTCGGCGTCCGTACGCAGGGCCAGCGTGCCCAGCACCTCGCCGGGCGTCGAGATCGGGGTGATCCATAGGTCGCCGTGCCGGGTGGTGCCGCCCCGGGGATGCGTGGGGGCGGTGACGGCCGGCAGGTCGTCCTCGGCCGGCGGCACCGCCTCGCCCGAGGCGACCAGGCAGCGGCCGGCCGCGTCCAGCACGTACAGGGTGCCGCCCAGCACCTCGGTGACCACCGCCGCCACGTCGCCCGCGTCGCCGCCCTTGACGACCAGCGCCGTCATCCGGTCGTGCGCCTGCGCCGCCCGCTCGATCGCCGCGCCGCGCGCCCGCAGCCGCCCGTTGACCGCGTCCAGCTCCTCGACCGTCGCCCTGGTCTCCGCCAGCAGCCGCGCGTTGCCGATGGCCAGCGCCGCGTGCGCGGCCAGCGAGCCCAGCAGCACCGCCTGCTCGGGCGCGAACGGCCGCTCGGTGCGGTTGGCCGCGTACAGCACGCCGATCACCCGGCTGCCCACCCGCATCGGCACGCCCAGGATCGCCACCAGCGCCTCCTCGGCCACCGCCGCGTCGATGAACGCCTGGTGCCTGAACTGCGGATCGCGCAGGTAGTGCTCGGTGCTGTACGGCATCGCGGTCTGCGCCACCAGCCCGCCGAGGCCGTCACCGAGCGGGATCCGCAGCCGCCGGAACGCGGCCGAGATCGAGCCGTCCGTCATGCGCATGCGGGTCTCGCCGCACTCGTCGTCGTTGAGCGTCACGTACGCGATGTCGGCGTTCAGCAGCCGCCTGGCGCGGCGCACGATCGCCTCCAGGATCGCGTCGAGGTCGCGCAGCCCGGCCAGGTCGCCGGCCAGGTCGAACAGCGCGGTCAGCTCGGCCTCGCGGCGCGCCTGCCTGCGCATGCCGGCGCTCACCCGCAGCGCGGTCAGCTTGGCCGCCTCCAGCTGAGTCAGCGTCTCAGGGGTCGCGCCCGCCGCGCGGGCCGAGGCCACCGGCTCCTCGAACTCGACCGGCGCGGCCTCCCTGGCCAGCAGGTCGAGGAAGACGTTGCACGAGGCGAGGGGGGTTTGCACGGTCATTTGCACGGTCATCGGCGCGTCCGTCCGGGTGCGGGGGGTCGGCGGCGGCACAGTCTGGGGCACGCCCTGGGGCGCTGGCCGGGGCGCTGTTCGGGGCGCTGTTCGGGGCGCTGCCCGGGGTGCGGGCCGGGGCGCGGGCACGGCATGGTCACGCATGCGGGCCGGCGGGTCGTGTGCGTGGAAGGGTGGTCAGGTCCTGCGGCAGGGCATGCAATGGGGCCTCCAGAGCACAACGAGCAGGGGTCTGATCGGAGTCCGCCAGGTTACTAAGCGCATAGTCAGTCCGTGAACGGTCGCTTGTCAACCGGTGGCCGGACTATTCGCCGTCCGGCGCCAGCAGCTTCAGCGCGAGGTCGGCGTAGAACTCGCCGAGCTGCTCAGGGGAGTCGGGCCCGTCCAGCCGGTACCACCGGACCAGGTCTATGGTCAGCGACAACATCGCCCGCGTGACCCGCTTGACGTCGACTTTCGCGAACGACCCGTCCGCCACGCCGCGCGCCACCGCGCCCCTGAAGTAGCCGTTGGTCTGGTGGCGCAGTTCCACGATCTCGCCGTAGTGTTCGGGGGTCAGATGGTTCAGCTCCATCTGGCAGACGCGCGCCGTCACGTGGTGACGGGCATGCCACACCGTGTACGCCGACACGATCGCCCGCAACCGCTCCGCCGACCCCTCAAGCGCCACGATCGCCGGGTCCCTGATGTGCGCGAGCACCCGCTCATGGCCGGCCCTGATCACCTCGAACAGGACCAGCTCCTTCGACGGGAAGTGCACGTAGAGCGCGGCCGGGCTGAGCCCGACGCACTCGGCGATGTCGCGCGTCGTCGTGGCGTGGAAGCCGTTGGCGGCGAAGCAGCGCACCGCCGACGACAGCAGGCCGCGCTGCACCTCCCCGAGGTCCGCCCGCCACAGATCGGGAGAGTGGTCACGCAGCCGGGGATCTGCCGCCAAGTCCTGCGCGGTGAATCGGGCCTGCCGTCGGGCCATCCGCGACCCTCGCCCCCTTCGACTCCGAGTGCGTGGTATCGATGCCGCCCGCGGAGCCCGCCGGCCACCTGGTCGTGACCTCTTGCCGCGAGTGTTTCGTACTCGCAGTCTAGAGCTGACTATGCGCTTAGTCACCACCTCTCTCGAAGCCCGTTGCTCAGCCGGGCAGCGCGTCCCGGATGAGCGCCGCGTCACCGTCGAGCAGGCCCCGCGCCCGCCGCCGCCCACCGGCCGCGATCACGATCCCGTCACCCGGATGACGCGGCACCACATGCAGGTGGAGATGGAAGACGTCCTGCCCGGCAGCCACCCCGTCGGCCAGCGACAGCCGCACTCCTTCACACCGCACCCCGGCTCCCTGCGAGCCGGCCGCTGCGCGCAGGCCGGCGGCGACCCTCCGGGCGGCGTGCCAGAGGGGCGCGCCGATCTCGTCGGTCGCGTCGGTGAGGCCGACCATGTGGGTGCGGGGGATCACGAGCGTGTGGCCGATGGTGGCCGGGTGGATGTCGAGGATCGCCATCACGCTGTCGTCCTCGTGGACGACGCTCGCCTCGGCGCGCCCGGCGACGATCTCGCAGAAGATGCAGCCGTTCATGCGCATCATCCTTCCGGGCCGCGGCCGCTCATCGCATCCGCATCACACGTCGCCGCATCCGCTTCCGGACGCGCGGACGGCATTGCGCCGTACGAGGGCGGTGACCGCGGCGCCGGCGAGCGCGCGGGGCCGCCGGCGAGGACGGCCGGCTCGTACGCGTCCCTGACCCCTCCCATGACGACGCGCCTGACCCTGCCCCAGGCCGCCGCAGGCGCGGCACGGGCCACCTCCTACCGCGCATGCCACCAGGGAAGCGCCGCTGTCGGTTCTGTACAAGACCGGGAGGGGCTCGGCCGCCTAATGTCACGTTCATCGACGAAAGCGACGAAGGAAAGAGGACGCAGCCGTGGGCAAGATCGTGTCGAGCTTCTTCATCTCGGTGGACGGCGTGGTCGAGTCGCCGGACCAGTGGCACTTCCCGTACTGGTGCGATGAGATGGGAGCGTTCGTCCAGGCCGGGATGGAGAGCGCGGCCGGCTTCCTGATGGGCAGGAAGCTGTACGACGAGTGGTCCGGCTACTGGACGACCACCGACGCCGACCCCGAGATCGCCGCGACGTTCAACGAGGCAAGGAAGTTCGTCGTCTCCAGCTCCCTGGAGAAGGCCGACTGGGCCAACACCACCGTCATCTCGGGCGACGTCGCCGCCGGGCTGCGCGAGCTCAAGGAGCGGAGCGAGGGCGACCTGCAGATGTCGGGGTCGGCGACGACCGTGCGGTGGCTGCTCGCCAACGGCCTGCTGGACGAGCTGCACCTGCTCGTCCACCCGATCGCGGTGGGACGCGGGCAGCGACTGTTCGAGGACACACCGACGCACCCGCTCAAGCTGACCGGGTCGGAGACGTGGTCGTCGGGCGTGATCCTGGCGAGTTACGCCCCCGCCGACGCCTGAGGGGGCACGCTCAACGGGGGCGGGCGCGGCTGGGTGGCCTCAGCGCGAGACGTCGTGCAGGCCGAGCAACTCCACGGCCTTGTCACGCATCTCGACCTTGCGGATCTTCCCCGTCACGGTCATCGGGAAGGCGTCCACGAGGTGCACGTACCGGGGGATCTTGAAGTGGGCGAGGCGTCCGGCGCAGTACTCCCTGACCGCCTCGGCGGTGAGCGGCGGCGCGCCGGGCCGCAGCACGATCCAGGCCATCAGCTCCTCGCCGTACTTGGCGTCCGGCACCCCGATCACCTGGACGTCCGCGATGTCGGGATGCGTGTAGAGGTACTCCTCGACCTCGCGCGGGTAGACGTTCTCGCCGCCGCGGATCACCATGTCCTTGATCCGGCCGACGATGTTGACGTACCCCTCCTCGTCCATGGTGGCGAGGTCGCCGGTGTGCATCCAGCGGGCGGTGTCGATGGCCTCGGCGGTCTTGTCGGGCTGGTCCCAGTAGCCGAGCATCACGGAGTAGCCGCGGGTGCACAGCTCGCCGGGCTCGCCGCGAGGGACCGCGAGGCCGGTCTCCGGGTGCACGATCTTGATCTCCAGGTGCGGCATGACCTGCCCGACCGTCTCCGTACGCCGGGCCAGCCCGTCGTCCCGCCTGGTCATCGTGGACACCGGGGAGGTCTCGGTCATGCCGTAACAGATCGCCACCTCGCTCATGTGCATCTCGCCGATCACCCGCTTCATCACCTCGACCGGGCACGGCGAGCCCGCCATGATGCCGGTGCGCAGCGACGACAGGTCGTAGCCGGCGAAGCGCGGATGGCCCAGCTCGGCGATGAACATGGTCGGCACGCCGTACAGGGACGTGCACCGCTCGCTCTCGACCGCCCGCAGCGTCGCCTCGGGGTCGAAGCCGGGCGCGGGCAGCACGACGCAGGCCCCGTGGGAGGTCGCGCCCAGGTTGCCCATGACCATGCCGAAGCAGTGGTAGAGCGGCACCGGCAGGCACACCCGGTCGGCCTCGGTGTAGCCGACGCCCTCGCCGACGAAGTAGCCGTTGTTGAGGATGTTGTGGTGTGACAGCGTCGCGCCCTTGGGGAAGCCGGTCGTGCCCGAGGTGTACTGGATGTTGATCGGGTCGTCGAACGACAGCGTGGCGGCCCGTTCGCGCAGGGCGGCGGGGTCGGCGCGACGGCCCGCGGCGACCAGCTCGTCCCAGCCTGGCTCGCCGATGAACACCACGGGCTCGAACCCGATCTCGGCCAGCATCGCGCGGTAGTCGCTGGTCTTGTGCTCGACGGCGCTGACCATCAGCCGCAGGCCCGACTGCCGGACCACGAAGTCCAGCTCGTGGCCGCGGTAGGCCGGATTGACGTTGACGAGGACGGCGCCGATCTTGGCGGTGGCGTACTGCGTGAGCACCCATTCGGCGCAGTTCGGCGCCCAGATGCCGACCCGGTCGCCCTTGGCGATGCCGCGCGCGAGCAGGCCGAGCGCCACCTCGTTCACGGCGGTGTCGAACTCCGCGTACGTCCACCGCCGCCCCGTCGCCACCTCCACCAGCGCCTCCCGGCCGGGGTGCCGGGCCACCGTGCGTTCCAGGTTCTCCCCGATCGTCTCGCCCAGCAGGGGCACGGCGGAGACGCCCGACGCGTACGAGAGCGGTGAATCACTCATGATGCGAAGCATCCGTCAGCGGGGACGCCCGCGCCAGCCCCGGCTCACGGAGCGCCCTGCGGTTTTCCGCAGGAGAAGTGGACGGAGCACCGCATTCTGCCGCGATCCGGCGGTCCCTAGCGTTAGGGATCATGATGCAGACGCTGATGAACGTGCTGGTGGCGGCGAGCGTGGCGACGGCCGGACCGGGGGTGGGCCAGGACCTGGAGAAGATCGTCGCGGGCAAGGGCGCGACGGCCGCGCTGGCCCGCGTGACCGACGGCGGGAAGACGTGGGCGGGCGCCGCCGGCGTACGCGACCTGCGCCGCGCCGGCAGACCCGCGCCGAACGGCTACTTCAGGATCGGCAGCGTGACCAAGACCTTCGTCGCCACCGTGGTGCTCCAGCTCGTGGACGAGGGCAAGGTGCGCCTCGACGACCCCATCGCCGATCACCTGCCGGGGCTGGTGCCCGGTGGCGAGAAGATCACCGTCCGGGCGCTCCTCGACCACACGAGCCACCTGTACGACTACATGAGCGAGCCCGGCCATTCCACCAACCGGTGGCGCGGCACGGCCAGGTTCCGCTCGTACCGGCCGAAGGACCTGCTCAAGGTGGCCTTCGCCAAGAAGCTGCCCGACGACGGGAAGTGGCACTACTCCAACACCAACTACGTGGTGCTCGGCCTGCTGGTGGAGAAGCTGACCGGCCGACCGTACGGGAAGGAGGTCGAGCGCCGCATCCTGCGCCCGCTGAAGCTGCGGCACACGCTGGTGCCGGGCAACAGGGCGGGGGTGCCGTCGCCGCACGCCAAGGGGTACGAGCCGGTGGACGGCGAGCTGGTGGACGCGACCAGGATGAACCCGTCGCTCGACTGGGCGGCCGGCGAGATGATCTCGACTGCGGCCGACCTCGACCGGTTCATGGCGGCGCTGCTGGGCGGCAAGCTGACCAGCGCCGAGTCGCTGCGCGCCATGCGGACGACCGTCGAGACGGGGGCCGGGTTCGGCTACGGGCTGGGGCTGCAGGCGTACAAGCTGCCGTGCGGCACGGTCTGGGGGCACAGCGGCGAGCTGATCGGCTATCTGACCTTCGTCTTCCGCTCCGACACCGGCAAGTCGCTCACCCTCTCGCTCAACCCCTCGACCCGCAACCCGTCGACGGAGGAGGTCATGGGCATCGCGGTGAAGACGTTCTGCGGCTGACGCGAGGTCCGAAGGCCGCCAGCGCACGCGGTGAGCACCCGCGACAGTGGACGTTCATGACCACGACCGTCCACGCTCACACCGCGATCGAGCCGAACATCCTCTACTTCGGCACCCCCGTCGTCCTGATCTCCACCGCGAACGAGGACGGCACGCCCAACCTGGCCCCGATGTCGTCGGCCTTCTGGCTCGGCTGGCGGGCCGTGCTCGGCCTCGGCCGGCGCGCCAAGACCGCGCAGAACCTGCTGCGCACCCGCGAGTGCGTGCTGAACCTGCCGTCGGACGCGCTCGCCGCCGCCGTGGACCGGCTGGCGCTCACCACCGGCTCCGACCCCGTGCCCGAGGGCAAGCAGCGGCGGGGCTACCGGTTCGTCCGCGACAAGTTCGGCCGCGCCGGGCTCACCCCGCTCGCCTCGGAGACGGTGGCGCCGCCCCGCGCGGCCGAGTGCCCGGTCGCCATGGAGGCCGTGCTGGAGCGCCACCACCCCGTCGACGACGGCGGCGTGCTGGCGTTCGAGGTGCGGGTGCAGCGCGTCTGGGTGCACGAGGACATCCGCATGACGGGCACGGACGACCGCGTCGACCCGGACGCCTGGCGGCCGCTCATCATGAGCTTCCAGCACCTGTACGGCCTCGGCCCCCAGGTCCACCGCTCGACCCTGGCGACGATCCCCGAGCGCCTCTACCGGCCGGACGACGACCTGGAGCGCGCGCACGGCGTCTAGAGCAGCAGCGACCACGTCTGCTCGCCGCAGAGGCGGTCGATCTCGGCCCGCGTGAGCCACGCCGCCCTGGTGCTCTCGGACCCGGCCGGCGGGCGGGTGGCGGCGCCGGGCCCCGGCAGCGCGGCCCGGCACATCACCATGTAGGCCAGCGAGGGGTAGCGGTAGCCGGCGGGCGGCGGCTCCAGCAGCTCGATGCGCTGCCAGGCGAAGACCGACAGGGCGGACGGCGGCAGCCGCAGCCCGGTCTCCTCATGGAGCTCCCTGGCCGCCGCCTCGACGGCGCCCTCGCCCGGCTCCAGGTGGCCGCCCGGGATGTCCCAGCCGCGGCCCTCGCGGTCGACGCACGTCATCAGCGTGCGGCCGGCGGAGTCGGAGACGAACGCGAACGCCGACGTCGTCCGCCCGTCGGGCGGCAGGCTCGCGGCCCTGACGACCTCGAGGCGGTGGGCCACCGGGATCCACGGCACGGTCAGCGTGGCCAGCACTTGAGTCACCGGCTCACTCTGGTCCCCGCCGCGCGGGGGTGTCAAAACGGCTCAGAGACCCTTGCTCATGGCGCGGTTGCCCAGATAGAGGCCGATCGCGGCGACGACGCAGGCGGTGAGCGTGCCGTACAGGACGCTGGGCGCGGCCAGGTTCCCGGCGAAGAGGGCGCGCTGGGCGTCCACGATGTACGTGACCGGGTTGATCTGCCCCAGCACCTTCAGCCATCCCGGCGCGGTCTCCAGCGGCAGCAGCACCCCCGACAGCAGCAGCAACGGGAACAGCAGCGACTGGCTGACCACGTAGAACAGGGTGCCGCTCGGCACCGACTTCATCGCCAGCACGAACGACAGCGCGCCCAGCCCCACCCCGAAGATCGCCAGTTGCGCCAACCCGGCCAGCACCCCCGCCGCGTGCAGCTCGAACCCGAGCGGCAGCGCCAGCACGATGATCAGCACGGCCTGCACGACCAGCGTGACCACCGCTTTCATGCTCTTGCCGATCAGCATCGCCGTACGGCTCAGCGGCGTCACCATCATGCGCTCCATCGCGCCGCCGATCAGCTCGACCAGCAGCGTGTATCCGGAGCTCATCGGCCCGGTCAGGCACATCATGACCAGGATGCCCGGCACGAACCACTGCCACGACGGCCCGACCGCCCCGCCCAGCAACGACCCGAACAGGAACAGGAACAGCAGCGGCTGCCCCATGTCGAAGAGCATCGCGGCCGGGTTGCGCAGGCTGGGCCGCAGCTCCCTGGTGAAGACGGTGGCGGTGTCACGCAGGAACGTCGTCATCAGATACCTCCGAGGAAACTCCCGCCTTCAGGCGGGAGAGGAATCGGACCCCTGCGGAGCAGGACAGGGGCAGCCGGTTCGCCGTCAGGCGAACCGGCGTCAAAACGCCGTGCGGCACCGCAGGGTTCGGTAGTGTGTTCGACGGTGGCGATGACCAAGCCACCGGACGAACGATCGGAAACATCCTCGCCGCCGGGCCGGCGGAGAGGTGAAACGCCTGTGGAGCTGGTGTAAGACCTCAACGAGAGTTCCTTTCTCGGGCGGGCGACCGGCTGTGAAGCAGGAAGCCTCACGGGCGACCGTGGGAATCCCCCTCGTTCACGAGTGGGAGGAGGTCAACTTCGAGGCTTCTCCCTGTGAGGGTCAGGAACACGTCGTCGAGGGTCGGGCGGGTGGTCTCGGCCGTGGTGACCTTGATGCCGGCGGCGTCGAGCGCCCGCAGGTAGTCGGGCAGCGCGGCGGGTGCCTGGGCGACCCGCAGCCGCACGGTGGTGCCCTCGGCGCTGCCGCCGCCGATCCCGGCCGCCGCGGCGGCCTCGCGCTCGGTGCCGGTGGTGACCGTGATGTGGTCGCCGGCCAGGTCGTTCTTGAGCCGCTCCGCGGTGCCGTCCGCGATGATCAGGCCGTTGTCGATGATCACCACCCGCTCGGCCATGGTGTCGGCCTCCTCCAGGTAGTGGGTGGTCAGGAACAGCGTCGTCCCGTACGTCTCGCGCAGCCGCAGGATGTGCCGCCAGACGTCGGCGCGGCTCTTGGGGTCGAGCCCCGTCGAGGGCTCGTCGAGGAACAGCAGGTCGGGGCGGTGGATGAGGCCGAGCGCGATGTCGAGGCGGCGGCGCTGGCCGCCCGAGAGCGTGCCCGGCGCCCGCTTGGCCAGCGGGGTCAGCTCCAGCAGGTCGAGCAGCTCGTCGGCGCGGGCGCCCGCCTCCTTCGGGCGCAGGCCGTAGCAGCGGCCCTGGGAGACCAGCTCGTCGCGGACGAGCTGGTCCTCGCCCGCGCCGTTGCGCTGCCCGACGTAGCCGATGCGGGAGCGCACCGCCCTCGGGTCGGCGGCCACGTCGTGGCCGGCCACGGTGGCGGTGCCCGAGGTGGGCGGGAGCAGCGTGGTGAGCATCCGCAGGGTGGTGGACTTCCCCGCGCCGTTCGGGCCGAGGAACGCGACGAGCTGGCCGGCTTCGACGTCGAGGTCGATGCCGCGTACGGCGGTGACGGTCTCCTTCTTCACCTTGAAGTCACGGGTCAGTCCCCGTGTGTGGATCATGGTCGGCCTCCTGCGGGCATGACGAAGAAACCCCTGGTCGGGGCCGCATTCGTGGGTCGGCTCAAGTTTGGGCGCCGGAGCGGATTTCAGCAAACGTGAATGTCACGTACACAAACGGCTCTGACCTGCGAAAACGACGTCATTCCGACGTCTTCGACATAGGCCGATTTCCGGCCGCTGAAGTGCGGTTTCTCCCTACGTCATGAAGATTTTTTGCCACGATGCCCGTCATGTGCGAACTGGTCGTCCTCGTGAACGGTCTTCCCGGCTCGGGAAAGACCACGCTGGCCCGCGAGCTCGGCTGGCGGCTGCGGTTGCCCGTCTTCACGAAGGACGTGATCAAGGAGACGCTGGCCGACACGATCCCGCGTCCCGAAGGCGTGGAGCCGCGCGAGTGGAGCAGGCATCTCGGCAGGGCAGCGGCCGAGAGCCTGTGGACGCTGCTCGCCACCGCCGGGCCCGGCGCGGTCCTGGAGAGCCCCTGGCTCGCACCGCTGCGGCCGGTGGTGGAGGCCGGGCTGCGGCGGGCGGGCATCGAGCCGGGCCCGCACGTGCGCGAGGTCTGGTGCGACGTCCCGCTCGACTTCGCCAGGACCCGGTACGAGAGCCGCGTACGGCATCCCGTGCACCACGACGACGAGGTCGGGGACGAGCGATGGGCCGAATGGGCGAACGGGGCGCGGCCTTTGGCGCTGGGTCCGGTCCAGCGGGTCGACACCACAAAAGACGTTGATATTTCCGAGCTTGCGAAATGGTGTAAGGGTCCGGAATGATCACCGGCGTGAAACGTCTGTTGTTATCTACGGTGATCGCCTCGATCGGCATGACCGGCGTCGCCCATGCCGCCGATGACGTGCCCGGCGTGGACGTCAGTAATTGGACGGGCGAGATCGACTGGCCCGCCGTCGTGGCCGGTGGCGGGAAATTCGCGTTCGTGCAGGCCACCGAGGGCACGAACTATCGCAACCCGATTTTCGACTCCCAGTACGGCGGCGCCGCCGCGGCCGGTCTCATCCGCGGCGCATATCACTTCGCGCAACCGCACGAATCCGATGGGACAGCGCAGGCCGACTATTTCCTGCAGAACGGCGGTAACTGGGTCAGCGACGGCCAGACACTTCCGGGTGTGCTCGATTTGGAGGACAACCCGTACCAGTCGAAGAACGGCAAGAACTCGTGTTACGGCCTGACCGCCAAGGACATGGTCAGTTGGATCACGGACTGGACGAAGAAGTACTACGAGGCCACCGGGCGGCGGGCGATCATCTACACCACCACGAGCTGGTGGCGTACGTGCACGGGCGACTCCAAGAAGTTCGCCGCCAACCCGCTCTGGCTGGCCCGCTGGGGGAGCGAGCCGGGCGAGCTGCCGAAGAGCTGGAAGAAGCACACGTTCTGGCAGTCGGCGGAGAAGGGGCCGCTGGTCGGCGGCGGGAACGCGTTCAACGGCTCGGAGTCGCGCCTGAAGGAGCTGGCCAACCCGCCCGCCGAGGTGCGGGTGTCGGGCCGGGTCGGCGGCAGGACGTCGTACGCGGTCACGATCGCCAACACCGGCCCGCACCCGGTCACGAACGTCAAGCTGTCCGGCCGCGCCTTCGGCGGGCAGCGCGTGGTGAAGGCGCCCGGCTGCACGTTCAGCGGCACGGCGGTGCGCTGCGTGGTCAAGGAGCTGCCGCGCAGGAAGAAGATCACCTTCGTGTTCACGACCAAGCCGAGGAAGTCGAAGGGCACGGTCGGGATCAACGTGACGGTCGGATCGGTGAAACTTACCCTTAAAGCCCGATAAATCGGTGTTTGGGGGGCGGAATGAGGCGGCGGTCAGCCGTGGCGGCGGCGCTGCTCCTGCTGACCGCCCTGGCATCGGTCACGGCACTGGTCACGGCATCAGTGCCACTGGGGCTGTCCCTGCCCCCATTGACCGTGCGGCTCGCGTACGAGATCCAGCAGCGCGGCATCGCCTACTCCTGGGGCGGCGGCCACGCCCCCGACCCCGGGCCGTCCAAGGGCACCTGCCGGGGCTACCGCGGCTCGATCAAGCCCTGCCCGGCCGCCAAGACGCGCGGGCTCGACTGCTCAGGCTTCACCCGCTGGGTGTACGCGCTGGCGCACGGCCGCGACGTGCTGGGCCCCGGCAACACCGACGCGCACGTGCGCAGGATGCACCGGGTCAGCCGGCCCAAGCCGGGTGACCTGGTCTTCTTCGGCAAGATCGGCAAGAAGCGGATCAGGACCCACCACGTCGGCATCTACCTCGGCGGCGGCAGGATGATGAACGCCCCCGAGACCGGGGCCGTGGTGCGCGTCGACTCCATCGCCGAGAAGAAGGACCTCGCCGGCTTCTACCGCTACTGAACGCCCGGCTCCTACCGATTCGGTATACCGGTAACGCGTGGTGCGTGACGAAAAATGAGAGACCCCAGGGCTACTCTGTGCCGTTGTGGAAAGGCCAACGGGAAGGCGCTGGGTCGGCGTCGACGGCTGGGAGGTCGTCGGAGCCGTGCGCGCGGGGCGGCAGGTGCTGCGGGTGCGCAGAAACGGGTGGGTGGTCGCCGACTGCTCGTCCGTGGCGGAGGTGGCCTCACTCGTCGATCTGGCCGATCTGTGCGAGGTCGTCGAGTTCCCGCGGCGGCGGCCGGTCGGCTCCGTGAATGACTCCGTGACGGATTCCGTGACGGACTCCGTGACAGACCCTTCTGCGGGCTCTTCTGGAGAGGGCCGAACGAGTTCGCATCATCGGTGAGTGCCGTGTATGGTTACACCTGTCCGCAGCGCCGGACAGGCCCCTATAGCTCAGTCGGCAGAGCGTCTCCATGGTAAGGAGAAGGTCAACGGTTCGATTCCGTTTGGGGGCTCCACTTCGCACCGACATCACGCCCGCTCCGGGTTTCGGAGCCGGGCGTTTTTCGTTGTCCGGGCCCGCCCGCTGGGGGAGCGGCCGGGGGCGCGGCCCGGATTCGCGCCGGGGCCGCGCCCGGGGCGTCGTAGGGCGGGGGCCGCGGGCGGCCGTACGGGTGGCTGCGCGGGCGCGTGCGGGTTCGCGGCGGTCGGGTGGCGCTGCTACGCTGATCACCCTCGCGTGGTGCGGCATGGGGGATGCCGCACAAACGATTTCGATTGACGGGGGTTCCTGAGGCATACTGGGAGCACCCCACCCGATCGGGCGAGTTACTCACGTGCTCACCGCTTCGGGTATCCTCTACGGGCCGGGTCGTTCCGGCTCAAAGGCGGAGTAGCTCAGTCAGGCAGAGCAAACGGCTCATAATCGTTGTGTCGCCGGTTCAAGTCCGGCCTCCGCTACTGCCCTCGCCCAGGTCCACCGACCTGGGCACGGGCGTGTCCATGTCCCGAACGTAGAAAGGCACTCCCAAGTGGCTGCCACCGACGTTAGGCCGAAGATCACGCTGGCCTGCCAGGAGTGCAAGCACCGCAACTACATCACGCGGAAGAACCGGCGCAACGACCCGGATCGGCTTGAGCTGAAGAAGTACTGCCCCAACTGCCGCTGCCACCGCGCGCACCGCGAGACCCGCTAGGTTCTCCGGGCAGGGCTTCTGCCTCCAATATCTCTTCATAACGCACAACCGGCGTCCCTTCGCAGGGCGCCGGTTCGTCGTGTCTGAGGCCCCGGTTCCGTGCCCTCGGCAAAAAGGCTTTCATAGCAGGGACAGCCGAACGTTGTTCTGTTAGCGTCTCGCACATCGACGCCGGTACGGAGACATGCGAGGGAGCAACCATGGCCTTGAACCGTGACTTCGTGGGCAGAACGTATCCGCCCAGCGCCCCGTACGAGGTCAGCCGGGTGAAGATCAGAGAGTTCGCGGCCGCCATCGGCGACAACAACCCGCTCTACCGCGACCGCGAGGCCGCCAGGGCCGCCGGTCACCCCGACGTCATCGCGCCCCCCACGTTCCCCATCGTCTTCAGCCTGCAGAGCGGCGGCGAGGCGCTCGTGGACCCCGACCTGGGCCTCAACCTCGCCATGGTCGTCCACGGCGAGCAGCGCTTCGAGTACGTCCGCCCGATCCACGCCGGCGACGAGCTGGTCATCAGCTCCGCCATCACCGACATCCGCACCGCCGGGCACAACGAGCTGCTGACCGTCAGGAGCGACGTGCGCACCGTCGAGGGCGAGCCGGTCTGCGTGACCTACAACACGATCGTCGAGCGCGGAGGGGCGAGCTGAGATGGGCGCTGCGGTGAAGTACGACGAGGTCGAGGTCGGGCAGGAGATCCCGGGCGTGGACTACCGGGTGCGCCGCCTGGACCTGGTGATGTACGCGGGCGCCTCGGGCGACTTCAACCAGATCCACTGGAACGAGCGCTTCGCCAAGATGGTCGGGCTGCCTGACGTGATCGCGCACGGCATGTACACGATGGCGCAGGCCGGCCGGTTCGTCACCGACTGGGCGGGCGACCCGGGGGCGGTCGTGGACTTCGGCGTGCGGTTCTCGTCGATGGTGGTCGTGCCGGACGACGACAGGGGCGCGACGATCACGGTGAGCGGGGTCGTCGAGGACAAGCTGCCCGACAAGCGGGTGGTCATCGGCCTGACCGCCACGTCGGGCGACGCGAAGGTGCTCTCCAAGGCCCGCGCGGTCGTCCAGCTCGCCTGACTCGCTCCGGCCCCCGCGGTCGTCCGGCTCGCCTGACTCTCCCCGGCCCGCTCGGGCGTCCGGCTCGCTTAAACGGTCAGTGATAAGTGGGCGGGTCTCGGGTAGCGCGTGACTCTATGAGTGAAGCCGTACGACACATTTGGCCCACGGTTCGATCGATCCCCGTTTCCGCCGTGACGGATGCGAGACCCCCAGGACATCTCAAGGCCGCCCGCATCGAGCAGGTCGCGGGCGGCACCGGCACCGGGCGTGACACGGCGGGCGGCGCGCCTACCGATGCGACCACCGGGGTGGAAGGCAGGCGGGCGTCCGGGGTGGGGACGCGCGGCACCCACGCCCGCATGAACCCGGCCGCCGAGCTGGGCTTCTCCGGCGACCCCGGCCAGCACGGCGACCCCGGTGACGAGATGCTGCACGCCCAGCGCACCTGGGACGGCACGCTGGCCACCAACCGGCTCGACGACCTCGGCGTGAACGTCGAGCGGCAGCGCGTGGCGACCCAGGACGTGACGGAGTGCGTCGGCGTGCTGGTGGACGGCTGGCCCGAGGACGTCAGGCGCTGCCTGGAGTCGGTGATCGAGCACACCAGGGCGAAGGTGCTCGCCCTGGACCTGGGCAACGTGGACGGCGCCGGGGACGTGCTGGCCGAGCTGGCGCAGCGGCACCCCGAGCGGATCATCGCCTGGCACGTGGCCGAGACCCCGCACTGGCGCGGCGGCACGGCCACCTGGGGCGAGAGCCGCGCGAAGCTGCTGCACCTGGACGACTCCGAGGTGCACGTCCTCTTGGAGACCGGCCTTGAGCTGCACGGCGACGCGCTGACCCCGCTCGTGGCCGCGGTCAACGAGGGCGCGGTCGCGGCCGGTTGGCAGGGCGCGGAGCCGGCCGACGACGGGCGTACGTGGCTGGAGGCGGGCCCCGGCAAGGTGCGGGCGCTCACGGGCGGCATCATCGCCGTGCGCCGGGCGCAGGCCCTGGCCGCGCTGCCCGAGGACGCCAACTACGGCCGCCACGCCGACCTGGAGCTCTCCCTGGCCCTGCGGGGTGACCTGGTGGTGCCCCAGGGACGGCCGCCGGTGCTGCCGCTGCAGCCGCACGACGTCTCCGCCGACTACCTGGAGCGCGAGTCGCGCCGGAACCACGACGAGGTGCTGCGCAGGCTGCATGCCTCATAAGCTTGTCGGTCATGGAGATGCTCGCGCCGTACACCACGCTGCACCTGGGAGGCCCCGCCCGAGACTTCGCCGAGGCCACATCGGCGGAGCAGCTCGTCTCGCTGGTCGCGGAGGCCGACAGGACCTCGACCCCCACGCTGGTGCTCGGCGGGGGAAGCAACCTCGTGGTGGCCGACGAGGGCTTCGACGGGCTGGTCATCAAGGTCGCCACCGAGGGCGTCACGTTCACCCGCGACGGTGAGCAGATCGTCGTGACCGCCGAGGCCGGCGAAGACTGGGACGCCCTGGTGGCCCGCGCGGTCAGCGAGGGCTGGTCGGGCATCGAGTGCATGTCCGGCGTGCCGGGCCAGGTCGGCTCGACGCCGATCCAGAACGTCGGCGCCTACGGGCAGGAGGTCGCCCAGACCGTCCGGTGCGTGCGGGCCTACGACCGGCTCACCCGGCAGGTCGTCGACATCGAGGCGCGGCAGTGCGGGTTCTCCTACCGCGACAGCGTCTTCAAGCGCGACCTCTCGCGCTACGTGGTGCTCGCGGTGACGTACACGCTTGAGGTGTCCGGGCTGTCGGGGCCGCTGGCGTACGAGGAGCTGGCCCGCAGGCTCGGCACCGAGGTGGGAGGCCGGGTGCCGCTCGCCGAGGCCCGAGAGGCCGTGCTGGGGCTGCGCAGGGGCAAGGGCATGGTGCTCGATCCCGGCGATCCCGACACGCGCAGCGCGGGCTCGTTCTTCACCAACCCGGTCCTGACCGCCGAGCAGGCGGCGGAGCTGGCGGTCCGCGCGCTGGGGCATCCGCAGTGGGAGGTGCCCGGCGGACTGGTCAAGGTGCCGGCCGCGTGGCTGATCGAGCAGGCGGGCTTCGCCAAGGGCTACGAGCGCGGGCCCGTACGCATCTCGACCAAGCACACGCTGGCCCTCACCAACCCCACCGGCGCCGCCACCACGCGCGACCTGCTGGCCCTGGCCAGGGAGGTGCGCGACGGCGTGCGGGAGAAGTTCGGGGTCACGCTGGTCAACGAGCCGGTGATGGTGGGCTGCACCCTGGGGGAATAGCCACGGGCGGGCTGCTGTTAGGGTGTTCTGGAATTACCGAAGGGGAGTAGTCCCAATCGTGTGATCGACACACTGGCGCCTCAGGGCGCCCGGTCATGCGGGCCTTCGCGGGCGGACGAGACCTTCGGCCTGGCAAGCCATGTTGACGAGGCGTTGCCGGGCCGAACGTCGTGCCCGAAATCCCCTGGGTGCCGCGCTTCCGGTCCGGTCGCGCGGAAGGGGACCCCCTCTCTTGGAAGCGTTCTGGATCAGTCTCGGCGCGATCTTCATCGCCGAACTGGGCGACAAGAGCCAGTTGATGGCCATGACGTTCGCGACCCGGTTCAAGATCTGGCCCGTGCTGGCCGGCATCACGATCGCCACCACGGCCGTCCACCTGGCCAGCGTCGCCCTGGGCGGGCTGATCGGCACCGCGCTGCCCACCACGGCCATCTCGATCGTGGCGGGGATCGCCTTCCTCGGCTTCGCGGTGTGGACGCTGCGCGGCGACGAGCTGACCGAGGAAGAGCAGAGCAAGGCCCGCCGCACCACCAGGAACGCCGTGATCGCGGTGACCGTGGCGTTCTTCCTGAGCGAGCTGGGCGACAAGACGATGCTGGCCACGATCACGCTGGCCACCCGGCACGACTGGCTGGGCACGTGGATCGGCTCGACGATCGGCATGGTGGCCGCCGACGCCCTGGCCATCGTGGTGGGCCGGCTGCTCGGCAAGCACCTGCCGGAGAAGGCCATCAAGTACGGCGCCGCCGCCGCGTTCGCCGTCTTCGGCGTGGTGATGCTGGCCGAGGCGATCTTCTGAGGCGTTCCGTTAGGTCAGCAGTGACAGGCGGTGGGCCGCGGCGGCGGCCTCGCCGCGCGTCGTGACGCCGAGCTTGGCGAGGATGTTCGAGACGTGCACGCTCACCGTCTTCGCCGAGATGAACAGCTCGGCGGCGATGTCGCGGTTGGTCCGGCCCTGGGTGACCAGGCGGAGCACCTCCAGCTCGCGCGGCGTCAGCAGCTCCGACGGCTCCTGGGCGAGGTCGAGCCCGCCCACCCGGCGGCAGAGCGTCTCGATCTCCTCGATCAGCGGCGTGGCGCGCAGCGCCTCGGCCAGCGGCAGCGCCACTTTCAGCCGGGCCGCGGCGCCCTCCCTGTCGCCGGACCGCGCGCTCATCCCCGCCGCCCTGAGCAGGGCCTTGGCCTGGTTGTGCGGGCGGCGCAGCCGCTCCCACGCGGCCGCGGCGGCGTCGAAGTCGCCCGTGTACGACAGCCGGTACGCCTCCACGACCGGCCCGTCCACCGACAGCCCCGCGGCCACCTCGGCGGCGTGCGCCCGCACGGCGGCGCTGCGCTCAGGCTCGGTCTCCTGGGCCGCGTCGCACACGTTGCGCAGCACCGCGAGCAGCCGCCACGACAGCATGGCCTTGCTCGACCGCTTCGGCTGGGCCAGCACCTGCTCGGCCGCGGCCAGCGCGGCGGCCGGCTCGCCCCGGGTGAGGTGCCAGCCCATGAGCAGCCTGGCGTTGCTGATGATGTCCTGGACGAACTCCTCCGCCCGTGACGTGAACAGCCCGATCTCCGACAGGATGCCCTTGACGAGCGGCATCTCGCCCCTGGCCAGCGCAATGTCGGCGCGGACGCGCAGCAGGGCGTAGCGGGTGCGCAGCACGGGGCCGTGGCTGAGCGCCGTCTCGACGGTCTCGACGGCCTCGTCCCAGCGGCCCAGCGCCTCCAGCGCCTCGGCCCTGTTGTTCAGGATGAACGTGCCGCTGCCGCGCAGCCGCCCGTACTTCTTGGCGACCCGCCAGCCCTCGTCGGCCCGGCGCAGGGCCTCGTCCGCGCGGCCCATGTCGGTCAGCGTGTCCACCAGGTTGCCGATCGCGCGGCTGATGACGCGGCCGCTGCGCTGCTCGCGGCCGATCGCGATCGCCTGCTCGTTGATGACGTTCGTGCTCTCCAGCTGCCCGCGCAGCGAGTGGCCGAGCGCCTGGTTCATCAGCAGGTCGCCTTCGAGGCAGCGGTCGCCGTGCTCCCTGACCCAGCGCAGGCCGTCGCTGATGAGCCGGTCGGCCTCCGCCAGCTCGCCGCGCAGCATCAGGTGGCGGCTCAGCGGGGTGACGACCTCCGCCCAGTCGAGGGTGTTCTCGGGGACGAGCCGCAGTGCGTGCCTGAGGTCGTCGATGACGCCCGGCTGGTTCTTGGAGTTCTTGAACGCGGCCCTGCGCACGATGAGTTGCGACACCCGGGCGGGCTCGCGGGTCTCGTCCAGCTCGGCGAGCGCCGCCTTGACGAACTTGACCCCTTTGTCGACGTCGCCGCCGGCGTTGGCGGCCTCGGAGGCGCGCTCCAGCACGGCGGTGTGGTCCACGCCGGTCAGCTCGGCCGCGTCGGGGACCCGGACCCAGAGCATGAGCACGCGTTCGAGCAGTTGCAGGGCCTCGGTGTAGGCGAACGTCTTGAACGACTCGTGGGCGGCGTCCCAGGCCGACAGCAGGGCCCAGCGGTCGTCGCGGGCGCCGTACCAGTGGTGGGCCAGCTCGACGGCGGCCCTTCCCGGCGGGACGAGCGTGCGGTCCTTGGAGATCTCCTCGGCGTAGCGCGCGTGCAGGCGCTGGTGCTCGCCGGGCAGCAGCTCGTCGTGGACGGCCTCGCGGATGAGCGAGTGGCGGAAGACGTACGCGCGGTTGTCGGCGATCTGCAGCACGTTGCCGGCGATGGCGGGGCGCAGCGCGGTCTCCAGCGCGACGTCCGTCAGGCCGCTGACGGCGGCGAGCAGCGCGTGGCCGACCCGGTTGCCGCCGGCGGCGGCGACGCGCAGCACCCGCTGGGTCTCCTCGGGCAGGCGCTCGACGGAGGCGAGGATGAGGTCCTGCATGGAGTCGGGGAACGTGCACCCCTCGCCGTTCTCCAGCATGGCCTCGACGAACAGCGGGATGCCCTCGCTGCGCTCGTAGACGTTCTCGATCTTGGCGTACTCGGGGGTCCTGCCGAGGATGGCGGTCATCTGCTGGGCGACCTCGTCCCTGGACAGGCGGGGCAGGTCGAGGCGGAGCACGCCCTGCACGCGGCCCAGCTCGGCCAGCACGGGCCTGAGCGGGTGCTGGCGGTGCAGGTCATCGGAGCGGTAGGTCATCACCATCAGCACCTGCGGGGTGCGCAGGTTGCGGCTGAGGAAGGCGATGAGGTCGCGGCTGGAGCGGTCGGCCCAGTGGATGTCCTCGATGACGAGGACCGTGGGGCGGTGGTCCGCGAGGCGTTCAAGAAGGGTGAGGAACTGCTCGAAGAGCCGGGCGCGGCCGGTGTCGGTCTCGCCGTCGCCGTTCGGCTCGCCGAACTCGGGCAGCAGCCGGGCGAGGTCGCGCTCGGCGCCGTCGGGCAGCAGCCCGGTCACCGCGGCCGGGCCCTGCTCCCTGACGAGCTGGCGCAGGGCGGCGGTGAAGGGCGCGTACGCGAGGCCCTCGGTCGACAGCTCCACGCAGCCACCGACGAGCACGTGCGCCCCGCCGGCCGTGCACTGCTCGGCGAAGCGCTGCACCAGCCGGGTCTTGCCGACTCCGGCCTCGCCGCCCAGCAGGACGGCGGTCAGTGTGCCTTTCCTGGCGTCGTCGAGGCTTTCAGATAGAGCCGTCAGCTCCTCTTCCCGCCCGACGAAGACGGGACTGACAGATCGTCCCCGCATGTCATCCAGCATGTCACGCCACATCCGCTGCTATCGACGCTTTTGTCCGGCTGTTGGACACGGTCTCAAGGGGGCTGGGAGGCCCGGCCACGTGGCAGTGGGTGGCCGGGCTCTCGTGCGGCGGTCATGCGTGACGGCGGCGGCCGAAGAGCGAGCGGCGCTCGGACTTGTTGTGCCGCTCGGCGTCACGGGCGAGGCGGTGCTCGGCGGCGGCCGCACGCAGCTCGCGGGCCTGGCTCTTCATGTACTCGAACTCGATCTCGGGATGCATCGAGAATCTCCTGAAATGTCGTGCTTCTTGCTGACATCTTCAAGATTCGGGCTAAGGCCCGGCCCCGCACATCAGGTGGATGCCCTATCTCTCCCGTCGCGCCGCCTCCGGCATACCTAGCCCGGCCGCCTCAGACCTCCCCGCATCCCTAGGACCAGGCCCGGCGTGCCCTAAGGTGATCCGGTTTGGAGGAGGCGGCCCTGGTCGGCGATGCTGTCTAGGTGTCAACTGTGACTACCTCGCTTGCCGGCGTCGCCTCGTCCGACGCGGCGCTGCGAGCATTCCTGCACGGCCTGCCCGGCGTCGACCGGGTCGGCGCCGACCAGCGGGCGGCGATGCTCGGCACCCGATCGATCAAGACCACGGCCAAGGCGCAGGCCATCGACCTCGCCATCTCCATGGTCGACCTGACCACACTCGAAGGGGCCGACACGGCCGGCAAGGTGCGCGCGCTGTGCGCCAAGGCCGTGCGCCCCGGCGGCGACGCCCCCTCCGTCGCGGCCGTCTGCGTCTACCCCGACCTCGTCGCCGTCGCGGCCGAGGCGCTCAAGGGCAGCGGCGTCAAGGTCGCCTCCGTCGCCACCGCGTTCCCCAGCGGGCGCACCTCGCTGGAGGTCAAGGTGAGCGACACCAGGCTCGCCGTGGCCGCCGGCGCCGACGAGATCGACATGGTGATCGACCGCGGCGCGTTCCTGTCCGGCCAGTACATGAAGGTCTACGAGCAGATCGTCGCCGTGAAGGAGGCCTGCGGCGCCGCCCACCTCAAGGTGATCCTCGAGACCGGCGAGCTGTCCACCTACGACAACGTGCGGCGGGCGTCCTGGCTGGCGATGCTGGCGGGCGCCGACTTCATCAAGACCTCCACCGGCAAGGTGTCGCCGGCCGCCACGCCGCCGGTGACGCTCATCATGCTGGAGGCCGTACGCGACTTCCGCGAGGCCACCGGCCGCCAGGTGGGCGTGAAGCCCGCGGGCGGCATCCGCACGTCGAAGGACGCCATCAAGAACCTCGTGCTGGTCAACGAGACCGCCGGCGACGACTGGCTGACCCCCGACTGGTTCAGGCTGGGCGCCTCCTCGCTCCTCAACGACCTGCTCATGCAGCGCGAGAAGCTCGCCACCGGCCGCTACGCGGGCCCCGACTACTTCACCCAGGACTAGACGATGTTCGAATATGCACCGGCACCCGAGTCGCGCGACGTCGTCGATCTGAAGTCCTCCTACGGGCTGTTCATCGACGGCGAGTTCGTCGACGGCTCAGGGCCCTCGTTCAAGACCGTCAACCCCGCCACCGAGGAGACGCTGGCCGAGGTCGCCACCGCCTCGTCCGACGACGTCGACCGCGCCGTGCAGGCGGCGCGCAAGGCGTTCGGCGTGTGGAGCGCCCTGCCGGGCGCCGAGCGGGCCAAATACCTCTTCCGCATCGCGCGGATCATCCAGGAGCGGGCCAGAGAGCTGGCCGTGCTGGAGACGCTCGACAACGGCAAGCCCGTCCGCGAGTCGCGCGACGTGGACCTGCCGCTGGTCGCGGCCCACTTCTTCTACTACGCGGGCTGGGCCGACAAGCTGGAGTACGCCGGGTTCGGCACGCCCAAGCCGCTCGGCGTGGCCGGCCAGGTCATCCCCTGGAACTTCCCGCTGCTCATGCTGGCCTGGAAGATCGCCCCCGCGCTGGCCTGCGGCAACACGGTCGTGCTCAAGCCGGCCGAGACCACGCCGCTGACCGCGCTCGCGTTCGCCGACATCTGCCGCCAGGCCGACCTGCCGCCCGGCGTGGTGAACATCGTCACCGGCGCGGGCGAGACCGGCGCCGCCGTGGTCGCGCACCCCGACGTCGACAAGGTCGCCTTCACCGGCTCCACCGAGGTCGGCCGGATCATCGCCCGCACGGTCGCGGACACCGGCAAGAAGCTGACGCTGGAGCTGGGCGGCAAGGCCGCCAACATCGTGTTCGACGACGCCGCCATCGACCAGGCCGTCGAGGGCATCGTCAACGGCATCTTCTTCAACCAGGGCCACGTCTGCTGCGCCGGGTCGCGGCTGCTGGTGCAGGAGTCCGTCCAGGAGGAGCTGCTGGCCGCGCTCAAGCGCCGGCTCGGCACGCTGCGGCTCGGCGACCCGCTCGACAAGAACACCGACATCGGCGCCATCAACTCCGCCGACCAGCTCGCCAAGATCCGGCAGCTCAGCGACCTGGGCGAGACGGAGGGCGCCGAGCGCTGGTCGCCCGCCTGCGAGCTGCCCGAGCGCGGCTACTGGTTCCCGCCGACGCTGTTCACCGGGGTCGCGCAGTCCCACAGCATCGCCAGGGAGGAGATCTTCGGGCCCGTGCTGTCCGTGCTGACCTTCCGCACCCCGGCCGAGGCCGTCGAGAAGGCCAACAACACCCCGTACGGGCTGTCGGCCGGCGTCTGGACCGAGAAGGGCTCGCGCATCCTGTGGATGGCCGACCGGCTGCGCGCCGGCGTGGTGTGGGCCAACACCTTCAACAAGTTCGACCCCACCTCGCCCTTCGGCGGCTACAAGGAGTCGGGCTACGGCCGCGAGGGCGGACGCCACGGGCTGGAGGCCTACCTTGACGTGTGAGTACCGCAGGCCCCGCCGCAGGAAGCTGCGCGCCCAGGCCACCAGGGGGCACGCCTACGCCAGGGCCGGGCGGCCCGTACGCACCGGCTGGTACGCCCACCGCTGCGGCGTCAGCCGGTGCGGCCAGGTCTTCGTGCCGGTCCAGATGTCGCAGGAGTCCACGTGGAGGGGTCGGGGCGATGAGTAGGTTGTCCGTCAGAAAGACCTACAAGCTGTACATCGGCGGGGCCTTCCCGCGCTCCGAGAGTGGGAGGTCCTACCCGGTGACCTCGGCCAAGGGCGACTTCCTCGCCAACGCCTCGCGGGCCTCGCGCAAGGACGCCCGCGACGCCGTGGTGGCCGCCCGCAAGGCGTTCCCCGGCTGGTCGGGGGCGACGGCGTACAACAGGGGGCAGATCCTCTACCGCGTCGCCGAGATGCTCGAAGGGCGGCGCGCGCAGTTCGCCGACGAGCTGGGCGGCACCAAGCGGGCGGCGCTGGAGCAGGTCGACGCGACGATCGACCGGCTCGTCTGGTACGCGGGCTGGTCCGACAAGATCGCCTCCGTGCACGGCGGCGCCAACCCCGTCGCCGGCCCCTACTTCAACCTGTCCACCCCCGAGCCGACCGGCGTCGTCGCCGTGGTGGCGCCCGACGACCCGCTGCTCGGCCTGGTGTCGGTGGTCGCGCCGGTGATCGTGACCGGCAACACCTGCGTCGTGGTGGCGTCCGAGCCGTCCCCGCTGGCGGCGATCACCCTGGCCGAGGTGCTCGCCACGTCCGACCTGCCCGGCGGCGTGGTGAACATCCTCACCGGGCAGCGCGCCGAGCTCGCCCCCTGGCTGTCCGCCCACATGGACGTCAACGGGCTCGACCTGACCGGCGTCTCCGACGCCGAGCTGGCGCTGAGCTGCGAGCAGGCGGCCGCCGAGAACCTCAAGCGGGTCTCGCGGCCGGTCCAGGAGGACTGGACGGCCGACCCCGGGATCGGGCGTATGACCCGCTTCCTGGAGACCAAGACCGTCTGGCACCCCGTCGGCATCTGACGCTCACGCGGCGGGCCGCCCATCCGGCCGTTGAGGGCCGCGCGGGCCGTCCGCTGCCTGTGCGCTCCTAGCGGGCGAAGCCCGGTGGGCTGAGCGTTGGGTGTGCGGCCTGGAGCTGGGCGGCCAGTCCCAGGAGGTGGGGCTCGCCGCCCGGTGGGGCGACGATCTGCACGGCGATCGGCAGGCCGCTCGAATGGGTGGCCAGCGGCACGGCGACGGCGGGCCAGCCGCACATGTTCCACGGCCCGGTGGCGGGCGCGTAGGCGACGTTGGTGAGGGCGTTGCGCAGGAAACCGCGCTCGCCCCACCGTTCCGCCTTGGGCGGGATGCCGGCCAGCGCCGGTGTGACGAGCGCGTCGGCCCGGCCGAACCACTGGTCGGCGCCGTAGCCGCTCCAGCGCTCCCGGCCGCGCACGCCGTCCAGCTTGAGCGCCGCGAGCACCCGGCCCGTCCTGGCCAGCCCCTTGGTACGCCGTTCGAGCCGCTGCCGGTCCAGCCCTTCGACCGCCTCGGCGGCCCTGACCAGCCAGGTCGCGATCGTGCTCGGCCCCAGCCAGGCGGGCAGCGACCGTTCGTGCTCCACCACCGTGTGCCCGGAAACCCGCAACGTCTCGGCGGCGCCGCGTACCGCCGCCTTGAACTCCGCGTCCACCCGCAGCCCCGGCGGCAGCGGCTGCGGCGCGTACGCCACCCGCAGATCGAACGGCTCAGGGCTGTCGGGCGGCGGCTGCGGCTCCCACACCTCGTCGTCGTCCGCCCAGACCGAGCGCAGCATGCGCGGCGGCGGCTCCACGCGACGCCCGGCACGCCACGCCTCGGCCAGCGCCGGATCGGCGGCCAGCACGGACAGCGCGAGCGCCAGGTCGGCGGCGGTCCGCGCGATCGGGCCGTTCTCGGTCAGGTGGTCCCAGTCGTTCACCGGCGGCGGCACCAGGCCGAGACCCGGCTTGATCGCCAGCACGCCGCAGCAGGCCGCGGGGATGCGTAACGAGCCCATGCCGTCGTTGCCGAGCGCGATCGGCACCATGCCGGCCGCCACCGCCGCCGCGCTGCCCGAGGAGGAGCCGCCGGCCGTGCGTTCGGGGTTCCAGGGGTTGCGGACGATGCCGTACGCGCTGTCGCCGAACGCCACCAGCCCCAGCTCCGGCAGGTTCGTCAGCCCGACGATCAGCGCGCCCGCCGCCCGCAGCCGCGCCACCGTCTCGTGATCGTGCGGCGCGGGGGCCTCGGACGTCGCCGCCGAGCCGCCCCTGGTGGCCTCGCCCGCGACCTCCAGGTTGTCCTTGACCGCCACCGGCACCCCCGCCAGCGGCAGGTCGGCCAGGTCGCGCCGCTTCTGCAGGGCCCGGGCCTCGTCCACGGCCTGCTCCCTGACCAGCCGGAACGCCCCGATGCCAGGATCGCGCCGCGCGATGACGTGGAGGTGCTCCTCCACCACGGTCGTGGCCTTGACGTCACCGCTCCTGACGGCCGCCGCGATCTCGATGGCGGACTTTCCTGCCCACACCATGGTTAGAGTGTGCAGCTTTTCACTGATCGTTGCGAGGATCGGTAGGGTCCTTGCACGTGAACGGACCTTCGCTTGCCCTCCGCCAGCGCTCCCTGGGCGACCTCTCGGCCGAGTTCCCGCTGTTCCCGCCGCTGACGCGCGGCTGCCCCAAGACCAGCACCGCCGAGCTGGCCTACCCGCTGGAGGTGGTCTACGACTACGCGAAGGTCGACAGAGACCTGTTCACCGGGCCGCCTGGCCCCGACATCGCGCGCTGGTCGCCGCTGCTGCCGCCGCTCGACGCGCCCACGCTGGGCGAGGGCGGCACGCCGCTGATCACGTTCGGTGACGTGCACATCAAGGACGAGTCGCGCAACCCGACCTGGTCGCACAAAGACCGGCTCAACCGGGTCGCCGTCAGCGCCGCCGTGGCGTCCGGGGCGCCGGGCGTGGTCGTCGCCTCCTCCGGCAACCACGGCGCCTCCGCCGCCGCCTACGCGGCCAGGGCCGGGCTGCCCGCGATCGTGCTGGCCTCCGCCGACTCGCCGCCCGCCGTGCAGGCGTTCGTGCGGTCGTACGGCGCCAAGGTCGTCTCCGTGCCGGTCGAGGCGCGCTGGCCGCTGCTCCGGCAGGTCGTGGACGAGCTGGGCTACCACCCCGTCAGCAACCAGACCGCTACGCACACCGGGCATCCGTTCGGGCCCGAGGGCTACAAGACGATCGCGTACGAGCTGTTCCTGCAGCTCGGCACCGTCCCTGCCGCCGTCTTCACGCCCACCGGCTACGCCGAGCTGCTGTACGGCGTGTGGAAGGGGTTCGCCGAGCTGCGGCTGCTGGGGGTCGCCGACCGGACGCCGCGGATGTTCTCCTGCGAGACGGCCGCCGGCGGGCCGCACGCCAAGGCCCTGGCCACCGGCGCCCCCGCGGCCGTCGTCGGGCTGGGGCCGACGGACGCGTACGGGGTGGCCTGCTCCGTCGGCGGGCACCGGGGCGTGGCGGCCGTCCGCGACAGCGGCGGCGACCCGGTCCTGGTCACCGACGAGGACCTCCGCCTCGCCCAGCGGGATCTGGCCCGTGCCGGCCTGTGGCAGGAGCTCTCCGGAGCCGCCGGCCTCGCCGGCTACCGCCGCCTGCGCCGCGACTTCGACGGCCCCGTGGTGTGCATCGCGACCTCCAGCGGCTTCAAGGACGTCGGCGTGGCCACCGAACGCCACCCCGCCCTCGAAGAGCCGACCTTGGAGGACCTCATCCCCTGAGCTTCACGGTTTGTGCCAGACCCGGAGGGGGCCGGTGGTGGTGAAGCCGTGGGTGAGGGCGTCTGAGGGGTCGATCTCGTAGCCGGCCAGCGGGCGGCCGGGGAACAGGTGGGCGGCCATGGCCGTCACGCCCTCCCAGGCCGAGCTCGGGCCGAACACGTTCGAGACGCCCACCACCGGGCCGGTCGAGGTGAGGACCGCGCCCTCGGTGACGGCGTCGCCGGTGCGGGCGTACACGATCGTGGCCCCCGGCTCTTCGAGGAGGGCCGGGGTGAACAGGTCGGTGAGGTCGCAGGCGCTCGCCCAGGCGGCGAGTGTGGCGGCGTCCTCCACCACCTGCCAGGTCGTCTCCGCCGGGCCGGGGGCCGGGCGGTGGATCCAGTGCGCCTCGAACAGGACCTCGAAGCCCGGCAGGTCGAGCGTGGCGAAGCTGTCCTTGACCGAGGCGCCGGAGCCGGCGTCGATGTGGGGCAGCACGTCGGTGGCCGTGGCGAGCGGGGAGAGCGTGACCGCGTCGGGGTAGAAGGGCGGGGTGCGGACGGGGTTCGTCCACGCCACGCCGGCGAACATGCCGGGCCTGCCGTGCGCGCGGCACATCAGGTCACACCAGGCGGCGTTGTCGCGGGCCGCCGCGATCACTTCGTGCGGCGCGTCGGCTGAGCGGTGAGGGGGTCTTCCGGCCATGGGTGCTTAGGGTAACGACCGCGCATTTCCGCCCGTACGTGCCGGTAGCCCTCACGCCAGAACGACGCCAGGTCCGCCGTCACCGCCAGCGGGCGGCCCGCGGGGGAGAGCAGGTGCACGAGGACCGGCACCCCGGCGATCCGCGGGGTCTCCTGCCAGCCGAACAGCTCCTGCAGCTTCACCGCCAGCACCGGCTGCTCGCCCGAGTAGTCAATGCGGATCTTGGAGCCGGTGGGGACCTCGATGCGTTCGGGAGCAGTCCGGTCCAGGCGTTCGCTCCACGGGATGAGGCGTTTGAGTGCGCTCGCCACGTCGATGCGTTCCAGGTCGGCGCGGCGGCGGGCGCGGGACAGCTCGGGCTCCAGCCACTGGTCGGCCAGGTCGATGAGATCCTTCATGTCGCCGGTCGGTGGCCAGGGGGCGCCCAGGGCCCGATGGCAGAAGGTCAGGCGGTCTCTGAGGTCTTTGGCGGCCTTCGTCCAGGTGAGGACGTCTTCGGTGCGCAGGCCGTACAGGATGGCCTCCCGTACGTCGGCGTCCTTGAGCGGGGTGGCGGTCAGCTCGATCGCACCCATCCGCTCCACGCGGCGGGCCGACACGTCGCCGCGGCGCTCGCCCGGCGGGACCTTCCAGGCGACCTCGTCCTCGACCGTCGTTCCCACGGCCATGCGGGCGGTGGCCTCGTCGATCGCCACGGCCTGCCTGATGCGGGCCGACGCCGCCCCTGCCGGACGGTCGGCGACCGCGATCGCCAGCCACTCGGCGCTCCCCAGCCGCGAACCCTCGGGCAGCTGGGCCTGGGTCCCCGACACCATGAGGTACCCCCCACCCCGCCGCCGCGCCACCCGCTCAGGAAACGCCAACGCCACCGCCAACCCCGCCACCTCATCCTCGGACCTCCTCGCGGAAGGGGTGGAGGAGCGGTGGAGGCGGCGGGTTTCCTGCTTCCAGCGGGTGGCGAAGGGGGTGTTGGCGCGGCGGGTGGTGCGCCAGACGTGCACCAGGTCGTCCGACGCGTCGCGGGGGAGTTGTTCCGAGAGCAGGGCGACCACCTCGGCGGCTTCCTGGCCGAGGTCGAGGAGGGCGCGGGCCAGGCGTGGGTGGACGCCGGCCAGGGCCATCCGCCGCCCCCGCTCGGTCACTCGCAGGCCCGCTTTGCCGGGTTCGAGGGCGCCGAGCATGGTGAGGGTCTCGGTGGCGGCGGTGAGGGCCGCGGGCGGGGGCGGGTCCAGGAGGGCGAGGGCCTTGGCGTCGGGGGCGCCCCAGCAGGCGGCCTGCAGGGTGAAGGCCGTCAGGTCGGCCAGGGCGATCTCCGGGCGGGGGTGGTCGGCCAGGCGGGCGTGGTCGGCCTCCGTCCAGCAGCGGTAGACCGTGCCGGGGGCCTCGCGGCCCGCCCGGCCCGCTCGCTGGGTGGCCGCCGCCTTCGAGGCTCTGACCGTGGTGAGGGAGCCCAGGCCGCGGGAATGGTCGGTACGCGGCTCGCGCGCCAGCCCGGAGTCCACCACCACGCGTACGCCGGGGACGGTCAGGCTCGACTCTGCCACCGACGTGGCCAGCACCACGCGGCGGCCCGCTCCGGGGGTCAGGACGGCGTCCTGGACGTGGGCCGGGGCCTGGCCGTGTACTTGGAGGACCTGGTCCACGTCGCCCGCCAGCTGCCCGGCCACCCTGGCGATCTCGGCGACGCCGGGCAGGAAGCACAGCACGTCGCCGTCCCGTTCCGCGAGGGCTCTGCGGACGACCGAGGCCACGTGGTTGAGCAGCGCGGGGTCGACGCGCAGGCCGTGGGGCGGGGCGACCGGGCGCGGCGGAGGGGCCCAGATCGTCTCCACGGGGTGGGTGGCGCCGGTGGCGGCCACCACCGGGCCGCCGATCAGCCGCGCCCACGGTTCGGCGTCGGCGGTCGCGGACGTGGCCAGCAGGCGCAGGTCGGGCCGGAGCGTGTCGCGTACGTCGAGGAGGAACGCGAGCGCGGTGTCGGCGTCGAGGTGGCGTTCGTGGCACTCGTCGAGGATGACCGCGTCCACGCCGGTCAGCTCCTGGTCCCGCTGGAGGCGCTGGAGCAGGACGCCGGTGGTGACGACCTCGACCATGGGGTTGGCGCCTTTGTGGCGTTCGCCCCTGATCGTGTAGCTCACGCCCATGCGGCGGGCCGCCGCGCGTACGGCCAGGCGGCGCGGCTCGGCCACCAGCACCCGCAGGCCCGCCTCGGCCAGCGCCGGCGGCACCACGGTCGTCTTGCCGGTGCCGGGCGGCGCGGTCAGCACCGCGCTGCCGTGGCGTTCGAGCACGGCGAGCAGCTCGGGCAGCACGCCCCTGATGGGCAGGTCGGTCTCAGGCACAGGCGGCGACTCTGCTCGTCAGCGGGACCCGGCGGAGGCGCGCGCACTTGCGGTGGCGCTCACCGTGCTTTCGGACGTGGTGGGGGCGCGGTGGAGGGTGGTGGCGGTGAGGATGGCCGGCAGGAGGCCGGGGAAGCGGGATTCCAGGTCCTCGTGGCGCAGGCTCATGTATTTCAGGCGGCCGTCCTGCTCCGTTCGCACCACGCCGGCCTCGCGGAGGATGCGGTAGTGGTGTGAGGCGGTCGACTTGTGCACGCCGAGGGCGTCGCCGGCGACCGTGCAGTTCATCTGCCCGGCGGCGGCCAGGCGGGCGACGATCTCCAGGCGCACGGGGTCGCTGAGCGCCCGCAGGACCTCGGTGAGCTGGATGTTCTCCGTGGCGGGTTGCG
Organism: Nonomuraea sp. NPDC049504; assembly: GCF_040676845.1. Classification (NCBI taxonomy): domain Bacteria; kingdom Bacillati; phylum Actinomycetota; class Actinomycetes; order Streptosporangiales; family Streptosporangiaceae; genus Nonomuraea; species Nonomuraea sp. NPDC049504. Next base: position 59,222 of record NZ_JBFAPT010000015.1, on the reverse strand, counting down.
GGAGCAGGCGCATGGGGAAACCCTACCTCCGTCCCATGGTTTGACAACAATCCAACTATACGTCAGTTTGATGGGCATCCAACTTTTTCGGGGAGGCCCACATGCGCTCGCGGCTCTATCCGCTGGCCGCCGGAAATTTCGCGATCGGTACCGGTACGTTCGTCACCGCCGGTCTGCTGGCACCCATCTCCGCCGACCTGGGAGTGTCCCGGCCGGCCGCGGGCCAGCTGATGACGGTGTTCGCCCTCGCGTACGCCGTGCTCTCCCCCGTGCTCGCCGCCCTCACCGCCCGCATGTCCCGCAGGACCCTGCTGCTGCTCGCCATGGTCGTGTTCGTGGCGGGCAACGTGCTGACCGCGCTGGCCCCGACGTACGCGCTGGTGCTCATCACCCGCGTGGTGGCGGCGGCGGGTGCGGCGATGTTCACGCCGACGTCCTCGGCCGTGGCCAACGCGCTGAGCGCCCCCGAGCGGCGCGGGCGCGCACTGGCACTCGTGATGGGCGGGCTGAGCGTGTCGTCGGCCATCGGGGTGCCGCTCGGCACGTGGCTGGGCGAGGCCGTGAGCTGGCGGGCCACGCTCTGGCTGGTCGCCGGGCTCGGCGTGCTCGGCCTCGCCGGGGTGGCGACGCTGGTGCCGGAGCTGCGGCTGCCGGCGTCGGGACGGCTGCGCGAGCGGTTCGAGCCGCTGCGCGACCGGCGGGTGCCCGCGGTGATGGTGACGCAGCTGCTGCTCTTCGCCGCCGGGTTCACCGCCTACACCTACATCGGCTCGCTGTTCGACCTGCCGCTGGCCGCGCTGCTGTGGGCGTGGGGGCTGGGCGGCATCGTGGGCAACCTGCTGGGCGGGCGGCTCACCGACGCGTACGGCCCCCGCAGCATGATCATCGGCGGCCTGGCCATGGCCGTGGTGTTCGTGGCCCTGATCCCGGTGGCGAACCTGGCGCTGCCCGCCGCCCTCGTGTGGGGCTTCCTGTGGGGCGCGATCGGCTGGATGATCGCTCCCGCACAGCAGTTCAGGACGGTCACGGCGGTGCCGGGCAACGTCTCGATCGGGCTGGGGCTGCTGTCGTCGGCGCAGTACCTCGGGCTGGTGGTGGCGGGGCTGGCCGGCGGGGCGGCGCTGGAGACCTACGGGAGGACGGGCGTGGTCGTGCTGTCGGCCGGGCTCGGCCTGGTGGCGCTGATCTTCACGCTCGTGACGTACCGGCCGGCGAGGATCCTGGCGGCCGAGCCCGCGCCCGCCTCCTCCTGACGGCGGACGCCCGGTCACCCGCCGGGCGGACGACCGGCGGCCACCCGCCCGCCTACGGTCGGCGGCATGCTCAGAGACCAGGTGACCTTCCGCCGCGTCGCGGCGGGCGTGCTGCTCATCGTGGCGCCACTGCTCCAGGCCGTCGCCGTCGCCGTCGATCCAGGGACCTGGGGCGACGAGCGCGAAGCCGTCAGCTTCGGCGCGAACCCCGCGCTGGCCCAGGCGCAGTCCGTGCTCTACCACTGGAGCTGGATGCTCATGGTGGTCGCGGTCATCGGCCTGACGCACCTGACCAGGCGCCGGGCCACCCGGCTCGGGCACGTCGGCGGGGCGCTGGCGGTGATCGGCTACCTGCAGCTGTCGGGGCTGCTGATCGTCGACCCCGTCGAGTGGTGGCTCGGGCGTCACCACTCACCCGAGGAGGCGCAGCGCATCCTCGACGAGATGATGGACCTGCCGGGCGTGACGTTCGGCTTCCAGCTCCCGTGGATGTTCCTCGGCTTCGTCGGGCTGCCGCTGCTGACGGTGGCGGTGTGGCGGGCCGGGTTCGCGGGGTGGTGGGTGCCGGTGCTGGTGGCGGCCGGGTATCTCGGCGGCTTCCTGGTGTCGTACGGGCCGCTGACCGTGCCCCTGTGGGCCGCCCCCGCCGTCGCCCTCGGCTTCCTGGGCCTGAAGGTGCTGCGCATGGGCGACGACGAGTGGGCGGCCTACTACCGGCTCAGCCCTGAGCGGGAATCCAGCCCAGTGTGACGGCCAGGATGACGAAGAAGCCGAGCGCGATGCGGTAGATGACGAAGCCGGTGAAGCGGTGGGTGCTGATGTAGCGCAGGAACCAGGCCACCGCCGCGTAGCCGACGAGGAACGAGATGACCGTGGCCAGGATGGTGGGGCCCCAGTCGGGGGCCGGGCCCTCGCCGATCTCGGCCAGCTCCAGCACCCCCGAGGCCAGCACGGCCGGGATGGCCAGCAGGAACGAGTATTTCGCCGCGTCCTCGCGGCGGTAGTCGAGCAGCAGGCCGGCCGTCACGGTGCCGCCCGAGCGGGACACGCCGGGGACCAGGGCGAGCGACTGGGCGAAGCCGTAGATGATCGCGTGGGTGAAGCTGAGGTGCTTCTCCAGCGTCAGCTTGTTGCGCGCCGTGTGGTCGGCGAACCACAGGACGACGGCGAAGACGATGAGCGTGGTGCCGACCAGGCGCAGGTCACGGAACGAGGTCTCGATCTGGTCCTTCAGCGCCAGGCCGAGTATGGCGATGGGCAGGGTGCCGACGATGACGTACCAGCCCATGCGGGCCGCCCAGTGGCCGCGCAGCTCCTTGACGAACAGCGAGCGCGTCCAGGTGGAGATGATCTCCCAGATCTCCTGACGGAAGTAGATGAGCACGGCGGCCTCGGTGCCGAGCTGGATGACCGCCGTGAACGCCGCCCCCGGGTCCGGCCACTGGGCGAAAGCGGACACCACCCGGATGTGGGCGCTGGAGGAGATCGGCAGGAACTCCGTGAGCCCCTGGACCAACCCCAGAACCACCGCTTCTAGCCAGCCGATCACGACGACACCTTCCGTGGACGCAGCGAGTGTGAGGGTGAGGCTAGCGGAATCGAAGGTCAAGCGATTGCTCTCGTAAGGCGTTGAGCTGCTGTGATCGCGCGTCGTAGCGAGGTAGATGCGTCCTGTTCATGAAGAATTGGCCGGTTGTTCGCCCCTTCGTAGGGCGGAGTGCCCCGCCGGTTGAGCAGGGCAATCCCATGTGCCATCGTCTCACCCATGGATCAGCTCGCGGCGCTGCTCGACGGGCCCAGAGCGCACGGCGCCTTTCTCCTCCGCTCGATCCTCGATCCGCCGTGGTCCCTGCGCATCCAGGACGAGGCTCCGCTGTCGGTGGTGGCGCAGGTGCGGGGCGAGTCGTGGATCACGGTCGACGGTGGCGAGCCCGTACGCGTCGAGCCGGGGCGGGTGGCGATCGTCCGGGGGCCCGAGCCGTACACGGTGGCCGACGACCCGGCGACCAGGCCGCAGGTCGTCATCCACCCCGGCCAGCGCTGCACCACCCTCGACGGCGAGTCCGTCTACCAGGCGATGGACCTCGGCGTCCGTACGTGGGGCAACGACCCCGGCGGCGGCACCGTGCTGCTCACCGGCACCTACAACCTGGAGGGCGAGGTCAGCAGGCGGCTGCTCGACGCGCTGCCCCGGCTGATCGTGGAGCCAGGCGGGCCGCTCATCGGGCTGATGAGCGCCGAGATCGTCAAGGACGAGCCCGGCCAGGAGGCCGTTCTCGACCGGCTGCTCGACCTGCTGCTCATCGCGGTGCTGCGGGCCCACTTCGCGGCGAACGAGGCGCCGGGCTGGTATCGCGCGATGAGCGACCCGATCGTCGGCAAGGCGATGCGCATGCTGCACAACAACCCGGCGCACCCGTGGACGGTCGCCGCGCTGGCGGCGGAGGTGGGGGTGTCGCGGGCCTCGCTGGCGCGGCGCTTCACCGACCTGGTGGGCGAGCCGCCGATGGCGTTCCTCACCGACTGGCGGCTGGCTCTGGCCGCCGACCTGCTGCGCGAGCCCGACGCCACGATCGGCTCGGTGGCGAGGAAGGTCGGCTACTCCAGCCCGTTCGCGCTCAGCGCGGCGTTCAAGCGGGTCCGCGGGGTCAGCCCCCAGCAGCACAGGGCCGGGGCCGTCACGTGAAACCCCTGCTCCTGCTCGACGTGGACGGCGTGCTGAACCCCATGGGCCGGCCCAGCCCCGACTTCCGGCCCTACCGGTGCACGATCGGCACGGAGGTCTACACCGTCTACCTCAACCCGCGCCACGGCCGCCGCCTGCTGGAGCTGGCCCTGGCCACCGGCTCCGAGCTGGTCTGGGCCACCACGTGGGAGCACCACGCCAACGAGTGGATCGCGCCGCGCGTCGGCCTGCCGTCGCTGCCGGTCATCGCCGTGCCGCCCGACGTGCCGCCCAGCGAGCACGGGGAGATGTTCAAGTCTCCGCACGTGGCGGCGTACGCGGGGCGGCGGCCGTTCGTCTGGTTCGACGACCAGGTGTTCGCGGAGGACGAGGAGTACCTCAGGGTCCATCAGGGATTGACCGATTTCCTGCTCGTGCACGTCGATCCGAGGCGGGGACTGACCAGCCGCGATCTGGGCATGGCACAGGAGTGGCTGACCCTCTCAGGGTTTTCTCAGGGTCCCTGACGGGAGTCGGGCCGCTGTGTCGTCCGTTCTTCAAGTAGGTCGACAACCACGACGGAGGAACAGCACATGTACCGCTCACGAGAGCACAGGATCCTGGCCGGCGTCTGCGGCGGCATCGCCGACAAGACGGGCATGCCCCCCACGCTCGTCCGGATCCTCTGGCTGCTGCTGTCGCTCATCCCCGGCCCGCTCTGGGTGGTCTACGTCGCCATGTGGATCCTCGTCCCGGAGGCGCCGAAGGGCTACCGGGCGGCATAGCGGCCCCGGTCCGCCGCACGGAAGAGCGCGAGCGCGATCAGCTCGGCGCCGACCGCGGCGGCCGGCAACCACCCGCTCCCGTACGTCTCCAGCACCACCCCGCCGAGCGCGGCACCGCAGGACACGCCCACGTAGACGGCACTGCTGTTGAGCGCGAGCGCCTGCGGGGCCGCAGGACCGGCGAGGGCGATCATGCGGGACTGCGCGGGCGGCGGGATCCACCACGACGCACCCGCCCAGAGCAGCAGCAGCGGCAGCAGGGCGAGCAGCGGCACGGGCCTGAGGAGCTGGCAGCAGGTCAGGGCGGCCATCACCGCCGCGAAGGCGGCGACGCCGGTGGTCATCGCCCGGCTCGCGCCCCAGCGGTCGGCGGCCCGGCCGCCCAGCTGCCCGCCGGCCAGTCCGGCGAGCCCGGCCAGCACGAACACCCAGCCCAGCTCAGTGGGCCCGGCACCGGCCAGGTCGCGCAGGAACGGGGCGAGATAGCTCAGCACCATCATGCTGCCCAGCACGATCGCGACGATCCCGAGCAGGCCGAGCAGCACCTGGGGGCGGGCCAGCGGGGCCAGCCGCCGCCCGATGGGCATGGCGGGCGCGGGCGGCGTCTCGGGCAGCGTGGCCCGTACCGCGATCAGCGCGACGAGCCCCAGCAGAGCTCCCAACCCGAACGTGGCCTGCCAGCCGAAGGCGCCGCCGACCCAGGTGCCGAGCGGCACGCCGAACGTGAGCGACGCGGTCAGCCCGCCCATCACCAGCGCGAGGTAGCGGCCCTGCCGCTCGGCGGGTGCGAGGGAGGTGGTGATCGCGTACGCGGCGGGGACGACCGCCGCCGCGGCGACGGCGGCCAGCACGCGCAGGCCGAGGAGCAGCGCGTACGAGCCGGCGAACGCGGCCGCCGCGTTGGCCACGACGAACAGCGCCAGCGCCCAGGTCAGCAGCCCGCGCCGCGCCCAGGTGGCGGTCACCACCGACGCGACGGGTGCGGCCAGGGCGAACGCCAGTGAGAAGCCGGTGACGAGCTGGCCGCCCACGGCCTCGCTCACCCCCAGGTCGGCGGAGAGCGCGGGCAGCACGCCGGCGATCACGTAGTCGTCGGTGGCGAAGGTGAAGGTGGTGAAGACCAGCGCGAGCAGCCACGTGGGCAGCCGGGCACGCCGGCGCACGTCGATGGGCATGGGTATCCCCTGGAATTAAGGTAACAGTCGTTTCCTCGATAGGGTAACAGTCGTCACCTCAATGGCGTCAAAGGGGAATCGCGCATGGCCAGGACCGCCGACCCGCACCGCCGCGGCGAGCTGCTCGACCAGATCATCGACTACCTGGCCGAGCACGGCCTGTCCACGCTGTCCATGCGCCCGCTGGCCCAGCACCTCGGCAAGTCCACCCGCGTGCTCACCCACCACTTCGCCGACAAGGAGGAGCTGCTGTCGGCCACCATGGAGCGGCTCGACGAGCGCCACCGCGACTGGCTGCGCGGGCTGCCCGGCTGGTCGGGCTCCGACAGCGTGGGCACGATCATCCGCCGCACCTGGGACTGGCAGACCCGCGAGGACAACCAGCCGATCGCCCGCCTCATCCACGAGATCGAGGGGCTCGCGGTGGCCGGCAAGCTGGCCGGGCACGTGCCGCGGCTGCTGTCGGACCGGTCGGAGTTCGTGGCCGGGCTGCTGCGCGAGCGCGGGGTGCCGGAGCCCGAGGCGACGCGGATCTCGACGCTGACGAACTCGGCGTACACCGGGCTGCAGATCGACTTCCTCACGACGGGCGAGCGCGAGCGGGTGGAGGCCGCGCTGGACCGGCTCTGCGCGCTGGTGGACGAGTGGGTCGCGGCCTGCTGACGACCTGCGGCGGGGTCAGCCAAGGGACGGGCATATCCTCGAAACATGAGGGCAAGGCCGCTGACGCTCATCCACGATGGGCTCGTCGATTACGACCAGGCGATGGAGCGCATGACCGACCTCGTCGGGCAGCGCCAACGGGACGAGCGGCCGGACACGCTCTGGCTGCTGAGTCACCCGTCCGTCTACACGATCGGGCGCCGCACCCCGCTCACCCACCTGCCCGACCCCTCGCGCGGCATCCCCGTGGTCGAGACCGGCCGGGGCGGCCAGCTCACCTATCACGGTCCTGGCCAACTCGTCGGCTACCTCATCGTCAAGCTGGACGAGGGCGAGGGCATCGTCGACTACGTCCGCGAGGTCGAGCTGCGGCTGGTGGAGGCGCTGGGCAAGCTGGGGCTGCCGGCCGAGCGCCGTGACACGCCGCCGGGCTCCGAGCTGCTGACCGGCGTGTGGACGGTGGAGACCAGGCGGAAGATCATCTCGATCGGCATGCGCCAGAGCAGGGGCGTCACCAGCCACGGGTTCGCGCTCAACGTCGACGGCGACCTGACGCCGTGGAACTGGGCGGTCGCGTGCGGGATGCCCGACGTCGACATGACCTCGCTCAAGCGCGAGCTGGGCAGGGCGGACATGGACGAGGTCCGCGAGGTCGTGGCGGAGGCGTTCGAGGCGTCCTGACGGGACGAGTCATCCTCAGGGATGAAAAATCGTCATTTCTCCCCGCACATAACTCCAGATAAGCGATGATCCATCTTCGGTCGCACGCCCCGACGGGGGGATCGACAGAAGATTGGAGCATCGTGCGAAAGAGGTTCACGCTGCTCGCCGCCGCCTTAGTGGCGGTGGCGACATTGTCGCCAGCGGCGCCCGCCAACGCGGCGGCCCCGCAGGCGCAACGCACCATCACCTGGGCTCCGTGCGAGGAGGAGCCGTCGGCCGAGTGCGGCACGCTCACCGTGCCGATCGACTGGTCGAAGCCTGACGGCCCGACCGTCGACATCGCGGTCGCCCGCCGCAAGGCCACCGACCCCGACGCCAGGATCGGCTCGCTGGTCATCAACCCGGGCGGCCCGGGCGGCTCGGGGGTCGAGGCCGTGTACGGCGCGCCCGGCTCCTACACCGAGGAGCTGCAGCGCCGCTTCGACATCGTCGGCTTCGACCCTCGGGGTGTGGGTCGCAGCCACCCGGTGATCTGCTCGGCCTCGGTCTACAACCAGATGCCGCACACGGTGATGAAGAGCCAGGCCGACTTCGAGGCATGGGACGCCTTCACCAAGCGCCTGCACCAGGACTGCCGCGAGCGCACCGGCCCCCTGTACGACCACGTCGACTCCGTGGACGTGGCCCGCGACATGGACGCCCTGCGCGCCGCCCTCGGTGAGGAGAAGCTCACCTACTACGGCATCTCGTACGGCACCCTGATCGGCCAGATGTACGCCGAGCTGTTCCCCGACCGCGTCCGCGCGCTCGGCCTCGACAGCAACATGGACCACAGCCTCGACGTCGTGGGCTTCCTGACGACCGAGGCGCTGGCCGTCGAGGACGCCTTCGACCAGTTCGTCGGCTGGTGCGACCAGGAGCCGAGTTGCGTCCTGCACGGCCAGGACGTGCGGGCGATCTGGAAGAGTCTGCGGGAGAAGGCCAAGCGGGGCGAGCTGGTCTACCCGAGCACCGGCACCAAGATGACGGAGCTGCAGCTCATCTACAACGCCGCGCTGGGCAACGAGGGGCCCGACTGGTGGACGCTCAGCCAGACCATCAACTGGCTGAACGGCGGGCCGGAGCCCGACTGGGTGCCGCCGCTGCCGGGCCGGGGGCCCGTGGAGGGCGACGTGGCCGAGCTGCCGACCACGATCCTGTGCCAGGACTACAACCTCAGGGTGCGCAACTACGCCGAATACGCCGCCCTCATGGCGATCTCCGGCAAGCTGGCGCCCGACACGCGGTACCACCCGTACCCGGTGGACGACCTGCCGATCTGCATGAACTACCCGACGACGAACAAGCCCCACAAGCTGCGGTACACGGGTGACGCTCCTCTGCTGCTCGGCAACTCGCTGCACGACCCCGCCACGCCGTGGATCTGGTCGGCCAACGCGGCCCGCCAGCTCGGCCCGAAGGCGGTGCTGCTCACGTACGAGGGGTGGGGGCACCGCATCTACGGCAAGGACAAGTGCCAGACGGACATCTTCGACGAGTACCTGATCTCGCTGAAGGTGCCCGCGCACGGCACCCGCTGCGCGGTGGGCACGCCTGAGGAGGAGAGCCTGCTCAAGCGCAAGGCCGGCACGCACGCCTGGCCGACGGACCGGCTGAGCTGGGCCGGCTAGAGCACGTTCGCAGGACGCCCGGGGGCCGGCGAACCCCCGGGCGTTTCGCGTCAGGAGACGAGGTTCTCGTCGTCCACCGTGCGGCGCGGCCCGGTGAACCAGTGGCGGGCCGACAGCGCCCACCACAGCGCGATGCCGACCAGCACGATGCCCACCGCGACGGGCGCGTAGTTGACCGACGTCCAGGTGAAGTCCGCGCTGCCGGGCACGCCGGCCGGCGAGAACGGCATGATGAAGTAGACCGACACGATCACGATCTCGACGCAGGCGATCCAGCACAGCGCCTTGTACTTGCGGCCCAGCGTCCACGGTCCCGGCGTGAAGGCCTCGCCCATGCGCAGCCGCAGCCAGATCGGGATGAGGAAGGCCAGGTAGAGGCCGATGACCGCGATCGAGACGACGGCGTAGAACGCGACCGGAGTGGTCAGCCCGGGAGGGGCGTAGAGCGCGGGCAGCGTGATGAGGGCGGCGGCCACGCAGCCGGCCACGATGGCGTTGACCGGGGTGCGGTTGCGGTCCACCTTCGACCAGAGCCGCCAGCCGGGCACGGCGCCGTCGCGCGAGAACGCGTACGTCATGCGCGACATCGAGGTCACGCAGCTCATCCCGCAGAAGAACTGCCCGATGGTGGAGATCGCGAAGATCGCGGTGGCCAGCGGGGACGACAGCGCGGTCTCGAAGATGGCGCCGACGAAGCCGGACTGGGCGTTGAGTTCGTCCACGTTCGTGGCCGCGAACAGGAACGCGAGCAGCAGGATCCAGCCGCCGATGGCCGAGTAGAAGATCGACTGCCACAGGCCACGGGCGGCGCTCTTCGCCGCTCCCTGCGTCTCCTCCGACACGTGGGCGCAGGCGTCGAAGCCGGTGATCGTGTACTGGGTCAGCAGGAAGCCGAGCGGCAGCACGTACAGCCAGAAGGGCAGGCCGTCGGAGCCGTCGCCGAAGCCCGAGGTGTTGTTGGTGCCGAAGAAGACGAAGCTCGCCGACTGGTGCTCGCTGGGCGCGAAGACGAGGATGGCGACCACGATCGCGGCGCCGGCGACGTGCCACCAGACGGAGATGTTCTGCAGCAGTGAGATCAGCCGGTGGCTGAAGATGTTGATCAGTGCGTGCAGCGCCAGGACGATCACGAACAGCAGGAACGCCTGGGGGAGCGTGGCCTCCCACGCGCCGCCGGTCAGCCGGTTGAGCGTGATGTTGAGGAACGTCGCGCAGCCGTAGTCCACCGAGGCGGTGACCGCGATGAGCCCGATGAGGTTGAGCCAGCCGGTGAACCAGCCGTGGATCGGTTTGCCCAGCTTGGCGGCCCACCAGTAGATGCCGCCCGCCGTCGGGTACGCCGACACCAGCTCCGACATGCAGAAACCGATGATGAGGATGAACAGGGAGATCAGCGGCCAGCCCCAGGAGATGGCGATGGGGCCGCCGTTGTTCCAGGCCTGTCCGAAGGTCGTGAAGCAGCCGGCGAGGATGGAGATGATCGAGAAGGAGATCGCGAAGTTGGAGAAACCGCTCCAGGTGCGGGCCAGCTCCTGCTTGTAGCCGAGCTCGGCCAGTCGCCTGGAATCCTCTTCTGTGCTCATTGAGGTCTCCCTGGGGGGCGCGGAGGACGCTCCTTTTGGTCTACGTCTAGACCATTTCTCCCCAGGGGACAAGGCGTTACGGCCGGGTTTCGATCCGGCGGGGCCGGGGCGGCCGCCTTTTCCGCGAGGCCGCCCCGGCGGGTCCTACTTGTCGCCGAAGAGGTCGGTCACGGCCTGGCAGAACGCCTTGAGGTCGTCCGGCTTACGGCTGGTCACCAGCGTGTTGCCGCCTTCCGTGCACACCACGACCTCCTTGTCCACCCAGGTCGCCCCGGCGTTGCGCAGGTCGGTCTGCAGGCTCGGCCACGAGGTGAGCGTGCGCCCGCGGACGACGTCCGCCTCGACGAGCGTCCACGGCGCGTGACAGATGGCCGCCACCGGCTTGCCGGCGTCGAAGAAGGACTTGGCGAAGCGCACGGCGTCCGGCGACATGCGCAGGAAGTCCGGGTTGGCGACGCCGCCCGGCAGCACCAGGCCGTCGTACGAAGCCGGGTCTGCCTCGTCCACGGTGTCGTCCACGGCGAAGGTGTCGGCCTTGTCCAGATGGTTGAACGCCTGGATCCGGCCGGGGGAGGTGGAGACCAGCCTGGGCGTGCCGCCCGCCTGTTTGACCGCCTTCCACGGCTCGGTGAGCTCCACCTGCTCGACTCCCTCGGGTGCCACCAGGAAAGCGATGGTCTTGCCGTCCAGCATGAGAACCCCCTTGGACTGCGTGTTTCCCGTCCCCTTACCGGGCGGCGCGCAAGTATGCGTCTTTACCCCTAGGGGGTATAGGGTGAGCGCATCGGAGCCGATCCAGGAAGGAGCGTTCGCATGACCGTCGCCACGTACCAGGTCGAGGGCATGACCTGCGGCCATTGTGTCAGCGCCGTGACAGAAGAGGTGAGCGGCATCGCCGGGGTGAGCGGAGTCGAGGTCGATCTCGCCTCCGGAGCGGTGACCGTCACCAGCCAGGCCCCCATCGACGACGCGCTGATCGGCGTCGCCGTCACGGAGGCCGGCTACGAGCTGGCGGGCGCGGCGGCTCCCGTCGAGCTGCTGCCCATGGCCGGCGAGTCCTGCTGCGGCAGCGGCGGCTGCTGCTGACTCACCAGGGCAGCGGGCCCTGCGCGGTGAACAAGCCCCCGGTGGGACCGTCGGGGGCCACCTGCGCCATCCGTACGATGATCTCCGCGCCCTCCTCGACGGTCTGCGTGCCGGTGTTGAAGTTGAGGTCGGTCCTGGTGTAGCCGGGCTCGACCGCGTTGATCCGCATCTCGGGGAACGCCTTGGCGTACTGCACGGTGAGCCGGTTGACCGCGGCCTTCGAAGCCGGGTACGCGACGCCGGGGTAGGCGTACACCGGGGTGCCCTCGGTGGTGCCGATGGCCAGCGAGCCCAGGCCGCTGCTCACGTTCACCACGACGGGCGCGGCCGAGCGGCGCAGCAGCGGCAGGAACGCGTGCAGCACGCGCACCACGCCGAACACGTTCGTCTCGAACGTCGTGCGCATCTGCTCGGCCGTCACCTCGGCCGGCGTGTAGACCGTGCCGTCCGGCCGCCGCTCCTCGATCCCGGCGTTGTTGACCAGCACGTCGAGCCCGCCGTCGGCCTCCACCGCGGCGGCCGCGGCGGCCACGGACGCGTCGTCGGTGACGTCGATGAGCACGTGCCGCGCCCCCAGCTGCTCCGCCGCCCGGCGGCCGCGCTCGGCGTCCCTGCTGCCCACGTAGACGGTGTGGCCCGCGGCGACGAGGCGGCGGGCGGTCTCGTATCCGAGCCCCTTGTTGGCTCCGGTGATCAGTGTCGTCGTCATGGTTCCAGCCTGCGTCGCGGCCCGCTGACCAGCCAGCACCCTCGCCGTCCTGGGACTCGCGGTACCAGGGAGGGGGCAGACTGGGGAGCATGACCACGAAGGAGTTCGGGCAGGCGGTCAGGCGCTGGCGCGAGCGCATGCCGCCCGAGGCCGCCGGGCTGCCCACGAGCGGTCACCGCCGCACCTCCGGGCTGCGCCGCGAGGAGCTCGCGACCCTCGCCGGCATCTCCGTCGACTACGTCATCCGCCTGGAGCAGGGCCACGCCACCAACCCCTCGCCGCAGATCGTCGAGGCGCTGGCGCGGGCGCTGCGGCTGTCGGAGGAGGAGCGCGCCTACCTGTTCGAGGCCGCCGGGCTCGCGCCGCCGGGCCCGGAAACGGTGCCCGCGCAGATCACGCCCAGCGTGCTGCGGCTGATCGACCGGCTCGACGGCGCCGCCGTCGCCGTCCACGACGCGACCTGGACGCTGCTGCTGGCCAACCCCCTGTACGCGGCCCTCGTCGGCGGCCCGGCCGACTGGCACGGGCGCGAGCGCAACGCCCTGTGGCGCATCTTCCTCGGCTCCGGCTCGACGACGCCGGTCAGCCGGACCCCTGACGAGCGGGCCGCGTTCGAGGCGGCGCTGGTCGGCGACCTGCGTGCCACGGCCGGCCGCTACCCCGCCGACCGCTCGCTGCGCGAGCTGATCGCCGAGCTGCGCGCGGGCAGCCCCCGCTTCGCCGCGCTGTGGGACTCCGGCACGGTCGACCGTCAGCTGGGCGGGCGCAAGACGTTCGACCACCCCCGGGTGGGCCCGATGACGCTCGACTGCGACATTCTCAGCGTGGCCGGCAGCGATCTTCGCGTCATCGTCTACACCGCCGAGCCGGGTACCCCCGACGCCGAGCGACTCGCTATTCTGGCGCGCCAAGTGATGGCGCCCGCGGGGACATGACACCAGCTCACGGCCGTGCCAAGGGCACTGAAAATTTACACCGCCGTTGGAAACGAAGATGAAACAATTTTCCGCCACTCGTTGACACGCGGTCTCCGTATGGTGTGCCTTCTTCTACACAGAGACCCCCCGCCTGAAGGTGAGGCACTTATGAGGAAATGGTTCGCACGCCTGGCTGCGCTGGGCGTCGCGCTATTAGTGGCCGGTCAGGGCACCACGGCTGCCCTCGCCCAGGACCCGGCGGCGGGGAAGAAGATCGTACGCGTCGGCGCCACGCAGGCGATGGACTCGATGAACCCCTTCCTCGCGGTCCGCCTGGTCTCCACGTCGATCCACCGCTGGATGTACGGGTTCCTCACGGTGCCCGACTCCAAGACGCTCGCGCCGAGCCCCGACCTGGCCGAGTCGTGGAGCACGTCGGAGGACGGGCTCACCTGGACGTTCAAGATCCGTGCCGCCAAGTGGTCCGACGGCCAGCCGATCACGGCCGAGGACGCCGCCTGGACGTTCAACAAGATGATGACCGACGAGGCCGCCAAGACGGCCAACGGTCCCGCGGTGGAGAACTTCGAGAGCGTCACCGCCAACGGCCAGGACCTGGTCATCAAGCTCAAGGCGCCGCAGGCCAGCATGCTGGACAACCCGGTCCCGATCATGCCCAAGCATGTCTGGGAATCGGTCACCGACATGGCCAACTACGACGCCGAGAAGTACCCGACCGTCAGCAGTGGCCCGTACTTCGCGATCGAGCACAAGAAGGACCAGTACGTCAAGCTGCAGGCCAACCCCAACTACTGGCGGGGCAAGCCCAAGATCGACGAGCTGCAGGTCATCTTCTACGACAACCCGCAGGCCGCCATCGCGGGCCTGAAGAACGGCGACATCGACCTGCTCGGCCGGATGAACCCGCCGGAGTTCGAGGCCATCCAGAACGACCCCAACATCGTCGCCTGGAACGAGCAGGGCCGGCGCGCGTCGTACCTGCAGATCAACCACGGCGCCACCACCAGCGACGACAAGCCCGTCGGTGACGGCCACCCGGCGCTGAAGGACCAGAAGGTCCGCCAGGCGCTCCACTACGCCATCGACAAGCAGAAGCTCGTCGACGAGGTCCAGAACGGCCTGGCCAAGCCGGCCGACGGTTCCATCGTCCCGCCGATGTACCAGGACTTCTTCTGGGAGGCCACCGGCGACGAGAAGGTCAGCTACGACCCGGCCAAGGCCAACCAGATCCTCGACGACGCCGGCTACAAGAAGGGCGCCGACGGCGTCCGTACGATGCCCGACGGCAAGCGCAAGCTGGAGTTCCGGTTCAGCATCCACACGGACACCCCCATCGAGGACAAGCTGGCCGAATACCTGACGGGCTTCTTCAAGGAGATCGGCATCACGCTGACCACCAAGAAGCTCGACTCCAGCAAGTTCACCGAGGAGACCGGCGTCACCGGCCTGTTCGACATCGCCATCAGCGGCTGGTCGGTCAACCCCGACCCCGAAGAGGTCCTCGCCACCCACCTGTGCAGCCGGCGGCCCAGCCCGACCGGTGAGGGCGGCGGCACCGAGTCCTTCTACTGCGACGACGAGTTCGAGCAGCTCTACAAGGACCAGCAGAAGGAGCTCGACCGGCCCAAGCGCGCCGAGCTCATCAAGAAGATGCAGGAGCGGCTCTACACCGACGCCCCGGTCATCGCGATCTACTACACCAACGACCTTGAGGGCTACCGCAAGGACCGCATCACCAGCATCACCCCGATCCCCGAGGACAGCGGCATCCTCTACGGCGGCAGCGGCTACTGGCCGTTCTACACCGTGGACGCCAAGGCCGTGGCCGCGTCCGGCTCTAGCGCCGAGGGCGGCTCCAACACCGGCCTCATCGCGGGCGTCGTGGGCGGCGTGGTGGTCATCGGTCTCGCGGTGTTCCTCCTGAGCAGGCGGCGCAAGAGCACCGCAGACGAACGCGAATGACGACACCGCTCGAAGCAGCAGAGCCCGCCGCCCAGGCGGCGGGCCCTGGTGACGAGCGCCCCACCCGCCGCGGCGCGCTGCAATACGCGCTGTCCAAGGCCGGTGGGGCGCTGTTCAGCATCGCCATGGTGATCATCGGAACGTTCTTCGTGTTCCGGCTGCTCCCCGGCGACCCCGTACGCAACCTGGCCCAGGGCCGCAACATGACCCCGGCCCAGCTCGACCTCGAACGCCGCAGGCTCGGCCTGGACAAGCCGCTCATCGACCAGTTCTTCCAGTTCGTGGGCGACACGCTCAGGCTCGACCTCGGCACCTCCTACGAGTACAAGCGCCCGGTCATCGACCTCATCGGCGAGCGCATCGGCCCGACGCTGCTGCTCGCCGGCACCGGCCTGGTCATCGCGGTCAGCCTGGGCGTCTGGCAGGGCACCAGGGCCGGCTGGCACCACGGCAGCCGCTTCGACCGCTTCTCCACCGGGCTGTCGCTGCTGCTGTGGTCGGTGCCGACATTCTGGCTCGGCCTGCTGCTGATGATGGTCTTCGGCGTCGGCATCGGGCCCATCCCCGGCATCTTCCCCTTCCGGGGCATCGAGAGCGTGGACGCGCCCGACGGGTTCGCGTACGTGCTGGACGTCGCCTCCCACATGGTGCTGCCCTGCCTGACGCTGGTGGCCGTCGTGTACGCCCAATACCTGCTCATCATGCGCTCGTCGCTGCTTGAGGAGGTCAGCCAGGACTACGTGACGGTGGCCAGGGCCAAGGGGCTGCGCGACGACGACGTACGACGCAGGCACGCGGTGCCCAACGCGCTGCTGCCCACGGTCACGCTGGTGTTCATGCGCATCGGCTTCGTCGTCGGCGGCGCCGTCACCGTCGAGACGATCTTCACCTGGCCGGGGCTCGGGCAGCTGTTCTACGAGGCGGTCAGAGTGCCCGACTTCACGCTCATGCAGGGGACGTTCCTGCTGATCACGGTCGCCGTCATCGTCATGAACACGCTGGCCGACGTGGTCTACCACGTGCTCGACCCGAGGGTGAGGTCCGCATGACGGCTGTCGCCACCGAACGCAGGAAGCAGGCGCTGAGCCGCTTCTGGGCCGGATTCCGCACCCACCGCGGCGGCGTCGCGGGCCTCGTCGTCCTCGTCGTCGCGGTCGTGCTCGCGCTCGCCGCGCCGCTGTTCATCGACGAGACGGTCACCAGCGTCATCCAGAACACCGGGCAGCGGTGGGCCGCGCCCAGCCTCGCCGAGCCGTTCGGCACCGACGAGTCGGGCCGGTCGATCCTGCTCATGGTCTGGTGGGGCTCGCGCACGTCGCTGTTCATCGGCTTCCTCGCCGCGCTGCTCAGCATCGTGATCGGGCTGATCGTGGGCGTCGCCGCCGGGCACTTCAGGGGCTGGGCGGGCGGCGCGCTCATGCGCGTCACCGACTGGTTCCTGGTGCTGCCCTCGCTGGTCACCGCGCTCGTCCTGGCCGCCATCCTGGGCGGCAGCACGTTCACGATCATCACCGCGATCGGCATCACCACCTGGCCGTCCACCGCCCGGCTGATCCGGGCGCAGACGCTCGCCGTCGAGGCCAGGCCGTACATCGAACGCTCCAAGGCGCTCGGCGCGGGCCACTGGCACATCACCACCCGGCACGTGCTGCCGAACGTGGCGCCGCTGCTGCTGGCCAGCACCACCCTGGAGGTGGCCAGCGCCATCGTCACCGAGTCCACGCTGGCCTTCCTCGGCGCCAGCTCCAACCGCACGTCCTGGGGCACCATGCTCCGGGCCTCCTACGACTTCGGCGCCACCACCCAGGGCGCCTGGTGGTACATCCTCATCCCCGGCCTCGCCATCCTGCTCGTCGTGATGGCGTTCACGCTGGTCGGAAGGGCGCTGGAGGCCGTGCTCAACCCGAGGCTGAGGAGGGCCGCATGAGCCTGCTCGAACTCGACGACGTGTCCGTGACCTACCGCATCGCCTCGGGCGAGGTGCCCGCCGTACGCGGGGTGTCGCTGGCGCTCGACGCCGGAGCGGCGCTCGGCGTCGCCGGCGAGTCGGGGTCAGGCAAGTCGACGCTGGCCATGGCGCTGCTGCGGCTCCTGCCGAAGGACGCGCAGGTCGGCGGCCGGATCCTGCTCGACGGCGAGGACGTCCTGACCATGAAGTGGGGGCGCATGCGCGCCGTCCGCTGGGCCGAGGCGTCCATCGTCTTCCAGGGCGCCCAGCACGGGCTCAACCCCGTGCGCAGGATCGGCGAGCAGATCGCCGAGCCGCTGCTCGTGCACGACCTGGCCAAGCCCGAGGCCGCCCGCGCGCGCGTCGCCGAGCTGCTCGACCAGGTGGGCCTGCCCGCCTGGCGGGCCCGTAGCTACCCGCACGAGCTGTCCGGCGGCCAGCGGCAGCGCATCATGATCGCGATGGCGCTGGCCTGCTCGCCGCGCCTGATCATCGCCGACGAGCCGACCACCGCGCTCGACGTGATGGTGCAGGCGCAGGTGCTCACCCTGATCAAGGACCTGGTCGCCGAGCACGGCATCTCGCTCATCATGATCTCGCACGACCTGTCGGTGCTCGCCGACGTGTGCGACCAGCTCGCGGTCATGTACGCCGGCCGCGTCGTCGAGCACGGCCCGTCCGCCGAGGTGTTCCACGACGCCAAGCACCCCTACAGCAAGGCGCTCGCTGCGGCGTTCCCCACCGTCGGCGACCCGGTCTCGCGCATGGCCCCCAAGGGCCTGGGCGGCGACCCGCCCGACCCGATGGAGCTGCCCACCGGCTGCGCCTTCCACCCGCGCTGCCCGGTCGCGCTCGACACGTGCGCCGACCTCGACGTGCGGCTCTGGCCGGCCGGGCCCAACCGTACGGCGGCCTGTGTGCACGCCAGGGTCGACGAGGAGGTCGCCTCATGACGGAGACCCGCACCGCCGCGGAGGAGGTCGGCACCACCAGGTCCGCCCTGCTCGAAGCGCGGGACCTGCACGTCGAGTTCGCCTCCAGGGGCCGCCGCGCCCGCGCCGTGGACGGCGTGAACCTGGCCATCGGGGAGGGCGAGATCGTCGCCCTGGTCGGCGAGTCGGGCTGCGGCAAGACCACGCTCGCCCGCACCCTGCTCGGCCTCGAACGCCCCACCTCGGGCGAGGTCCGCTACGACGGCGCCGGCCTCGGCTACACCACCAAGGCGCTGCGCGCCTACCGCAGGCAGGTGCAGCTCGTCCTGCAGGACCCGACCGGCTCGCTCAACCCCCGCCACACCGTGTACGAGGCCGTCGCGGAAGGCCCCCGCATCCACGGGCTGGCCGACGAGCGCGACATCGTGGCCACCGCCCTGTCCAGGGCCGGGCTGCGGCCGCCCGAGCGGTTCTTCCAGCGCTACCCGCACGAGCTGTCCGGCGGGCAGCGGCAGCGCGTCGTCATCGCGGGCGCGCTGGCGCTCAACCCGAAGGTGCTGGTCGCCGACGAGCCCGTGGCCTCGCTGGACGCGTCCGTACGCGGGGAGATCCTCGCCCTGCTGCTCAAGCTGCGCGCGGAGCTGGGGCTGTCGGCGCTGGTCGTCACCCACGACCTCGGCCTGGCCTGGAACATCGCCGACCGGGTCGCCGTGATGTACCTCGGCAGGATCGTCGAGTCGGGCCCCGTCGAGCAGGTGCTGACGGCGCCGCGGCATCCGTACACGCAGGCGCTGCTGTCGGTGCTGCCCGAGTCGCCCGAGCGGATCGTCCTGACCGGCGAGCCGCCCGACCCGACCCGCATCCCCGGCGGCTGCCGCTTCCACGCCCGCTGCCAGGTGCTGGCGTCGGGCAAGGCGGCGGAGGCGGGAGTGGACGGCCGCTGCCGCAGCCAGCTCCTCGACATCCTGCCCGCCGTCCCGGACGCCCAGGCCGCCTGCCACTACGCGGAGACCGTCTCCTGACGCTCAGGTGAGGTCGGCGTCGTGGACGAGGATGGCCGCCTGTACGCGGTTGGCCAGGCCCAGCTTGGCCAGCACGCGGCTGACGTGGGCCTTGACCGTGGCCTCCGTCAGGCGCAGCTCGCGGCCGATCTCCGCGTTGGACAGGCCGCGGGCCAGGGCCCTGATGACGTCCTCCTCCCGGCCGGTCAGCCCGGCGAGCTGCCGGCGGGCGGCCTCGGCGCGGGAGGGGGCCCGGTCGGCGTAGGAGGCGATCAGGCGCTTGGTGACCGAGGGGGAGAGCATCGCCTGACCGGCCGCGACCGTGCGCACGGCGGCGGCCAGCTCGCGCGGCGGGGTGTCCTTCAGCAGGAACCCGACCGCGCCGTGCCGCAGCGCCTCGTGGACGTACTCGTCGAGGTCGAACGTGGTCAGCATGATCACCTTGGGCGGCTCGGGCAGCGCGAGGATCCTGGCCGCCGCGGCCAGCCCGTCGAGGCCCGGCATGCGGACGTCCATCAGCACCACCTCGGGCCGCAACCGCCGTACGGCCGACACCGCCTCCGCACCGTCCCGCGCCTCACCCGCGACGGCGATGTCCCCCGACGCCTCCAGGATCAGCCGCAGCCCCGACCGCACCAGCTCCTCGTCATCCACGACGAGCACCCTGATCACGCGAGAACTCCGGCACTCTCGAGACGCCCGGTCATGTGGGGAGCCTGGCGCTCACGAGGAAGCCGCCGCCGTCCTGGGCGCTGCTGCGGAGCGTGCCGCCGAGGAGTTCGACGCGCTCGCGCAGCCCCACCAGCCCCCATCCCGCTCCTGGCACCGCCTCGCCCGCGTGGGGCGCGGGCGGGGCCGCGTTGCGTACCTCCACCCGCAGCTCGTCCTCGCCGTAGCGGATCAGCACGTCGGTGCCCGCGTCGCCCGCGTGCTTGTGCACGTTGGTGAGCGCCTCCTGGATCACCCGGTACGCCGTGCGCTCCACCGTCTCCTCCACCTGCCGGGGCTCGCCCTCGTCGCGCCTGGTCACGTCGATGCCGAGGGCCCGCGACTGGTCGAGCAGCCGGTCGAGGTCGCCGAGCGTGGGCGGCGGGCTGAGGGCGGCGTCGGTCGGCTCGTGCCGGGGCGCGCGCAGCACGCCGAGCACGTCACGCAGGTTGGCCAGCGCCTCGCGGCCGATGCCGCCGATCAGCGCCGCGGTCTCGGCCGCCTCGGGGTCGCCGGTACGCAGCTCCAGCGCCCCCGCGTGCAGCACGATCAGCGAGACCCGGTGGGCCACCACGTCGTGCATCTCCCGAGCGATCCTCGCCCGCTCCTGCGCCCTGGCCTGCTCGGCCCGCATGACCTGCTCGCGTTCGAGCCGCTCCGCCCGTTCCTTGGCGGCGGCCAGCACCTCGGCCCTGGCCCGCGTCCACATGCCGAGCGCCAGCGGCAGCCCGACGACGGCCACCGCCATGAGCAGCGCGTTGCCCGGCCCGGTGGCGGGCGTCTGCTGCGGCCCGCCGACCGCGAGCGGAAGGGCGCACACGACCAGGCAGCCGGCGACGTACGCGACGAGGTGACGGGCGCCGCGCAGCGTGCGGCCCGCCTGGTAGGAGGCGATCAGCAGCGGCGGCCACATCAGCAGCCACACGTACGCCAGCGCGCCCACGGCGGCCAGCGGCCACCAGGCGCGGCGCGCATGCCAGGCGGCGACCCCGGCCACGGCGGCGATCAGGACGAGCACGGGGACCGGCAGCCCGGACGGCACCCCCGCCTGCCCGGCCCCGGCGAACCACGACAGCCCGGCCACCGCCGCGCCGAGCAGAACGAACCGCATGGCCACAGCGTAGGGCGCACGCCGCGCGGCGCTTTACGACGAAAGTAGTAACCCGCCGATCGGGCCGCGCCTTACGACGAAAGTAGTAAGCGGCGATCGACGATCGGGGCGGACGCCTCGGCGGCCCGGCAGGCCAGCCTGGCAGCCATGCACAAGTCCCTGGCCCTCACGGCCCTCACCCTGACCTTCCCCGCGACCCTCGCCACCCCACCGGCCCACGCGACGGCCACGGCCCCAGTACAGGCCCACGTCTCTGAGCTCAAGCTGCCGGCTCCCACCGGGCGGCGGCCCGTGGGAACGGAAAGCCTGCACCTTGTGGATCGCAGCCGGCGGGACCCGTGGAACCCCGACGCTGAGCACAGGGAGCTGATGGTGACGCTCTGGTACCCGGCGAAGAAGGCCGTCGGGGCGCGGGCGGCGTACATGACGCGGGCGGAGTCGGAGGCGGTGCTCGCCGACTACGACGTGCCGGACAAGAGCGTGTTCAGCCGGGTCGTCACGCACGCGCGGCTCAAGGCGCCCGTTGCCAAGGGCAGGCTGCCGCTGGTCGTCATGTCGCCGGGGTTCAGCTTCCCGAGGGCGACGCTGACGTCGCTGGCCGAGGACTTCGCCGCCAGGGGGTATCTCGTCGCGGCGGTGGAGCACACGTACGAGTCGGTCGGCACCACGTTCCCCGACGGCCGCACCACCACCTGCCTGGCCTGCGAGCAGCGGCCGGACGGCGCGGACGTGGCGGCGGGCCGGGTGAAGGACGTGCGGTTCGTGCTGGACGAGCTGCTCGACGGCCGCTGGGCCCGGCGCATCGACCGCGGGAAGATCGCCATGGTGGGCCACTCCATGGGCGGGTACGCCGCCGCCCAGACCATGCTCGCCGACCGCCGCATCAAGGCGGGCGTCAACCTGGACGGCACCTTCAAGGTCGGCAAGCCGCTCAAGCGCCCGTTCATGGTGATCGGCACCCCGTCACACGCCCCCGGCGAGGGGAGCGGCAGCTGGGACGAGGCATGGACGCACCTGAAGGGGCCGAAGCGGTGGATCACGGTGGCGGGCACCGACCACGCGGCGTTCGTCGACTACGCGGTGCTGCGCAAGCCCCTGGGCATCCCGGCGCAGCAGCTCGACGGCGCCCGGGCGTTGGAGATCACCCGGGCGCACCTGGCCGCGTTCGTGGACCGGCACCTGCTGGGCCGGCGCACCCCGGTGAAGAACCATCCGGAGGTCACCGACCACTCCCGTACCGCGGCGAAAAGCTGAGCGGCCCTCAGACGGCGCTTGAGCGCCCCGGCCGTCAGAAGGCGCTGATGGTGGCGGGGGCGCGTTCGGCGCGGCTCAGCGTGCGGATGACGGCCGTGGGGCCGTGGCGGTGGACGGCGAGGCGGGCCAGCAGCTCGACCACCGGGTCGATCACCGACGGCGGCAGCCCCGGCGTCTCGACGCCGACGCTGGCGGCCAGGTCGTCGCCGTGGACGACCAGCTCCACGAGCCGGGTGAGCAGGAAGTCGTCGAGGAGCAGCGGCCAGCCGGCGGGCGTGTTGACGACCCGGTCGGCGGGCTCGGAGGCGAGCGCCGCGCGCTGCATGTCGAGCAGCGCCTGGCTGCGCTCGACCAGCAGGGCGGGCCCGGCGGCCGCGGCCGCCTCACCGCCGCGCCTGATGCTGAGGTTGCTCTCGTGGTCGAGCCCGGCCTGCACCCACGGCGAGCGCGTGTAGTGCTCCAGGAGCGTGATGGGCGGCTGGACGGCCCCGTTGGGGGCGAGCGCCTCGCCGACCCTGACGAGCTGATGGGCCAGGTGCCCGGCGAGCCCCGCGACGCTGAACTCCACCAGCGCGCTCGGCTTGTCCCATGACGCCGCCACCGCCGGGTGGCGAAGGAGCTCCACCGCCGACTCCGCGGCCAGCAGATAGGACTGCCTGCTTTCGACCATAGGTCGCACTCTCCCGGGATGAGGTGTGTCGATACGTAGCTCGTAACAACCGGACGTAGCTCGTAACAACCGGCTCCCGGATTGCCATCCCGCTCCGGGGGTTCAGGCCAGCGCCCGGCCGATCGCGGATCTGACGAACGCGCGCGCCAGCCGTCCCCGCCGATAGCGGCTGAGCACCGGCTGCTCGGTGCCGTAGCGGCGGGCGCGGATGTCGGCGATCAGCACGGCGGGGGCGCCCAGCTCGTGCAGCACCTCGAGTGCCTCCCGCTTGCTGATCAGCCGGCCGTCCTGCAGGGTGACCGTGGCCCTGGCCACCGTCACCATGCCTAAGTCCACCCACACGTCCTGCAGCCAGCGCCGCCGCCCCTGCGCCCGGACGAGCCAGAAGTCGCGCAGGTCCGCGCGGATGAAGCGGGCCAGCTCCTCGTCCGAGACGGGGGGCAGCAGCTCGGTGGGCGGCGGGCCGTACAGGACTCTGGCGCCCTCGTGCAGCTCGCGCCGCGTCACCGCCGTCACAGGGCGCCGGAAGATGTGCTCCTGCGCCCACGTGATGTGCTCGGCGCCGAGGTCGTCGAGCTCCTGTCTCGCCATGTACGAGCAGTGCAGCCGCTCCGCGAGCGGCAGGCGTAGCCTCCTGTGCACCGCCTTGATCCGCCGCCAGTGATCCATGGTCGGCGTGGTGTCGAGCACCGCGACCAGGTCGAGGTCACTGCGTCCTGGTTGATAGTCGCCGGTCGCTAACGAGCCGTGGGCCCAGAGCGCGACCAGGGGGACGGCCGGCTCGACGCCCTCGAGAAAAACCTCCAGCAGGCGTTCCGTCGCTGCGTGCATGATGGCAACTATGATCGAAACCCGGCTGTCTGGAAAGGTCGCGCTGATCACCGGAGCCAACCAGGGCATCGGCGCGGCGGCCGCCCGCGCGCTGGCGGCCGAGGGCGTGGCGGTCTTCCTCACGTACAAACGGCTGACGCCGCTGAGCGACCCGGTCTATCCCGCGGCCTACGACCAGGCGCGCGCCGCCGACGCCTCCGAGGTCGTGGCCCGCATCCGCGAGGCGGGCGGCACGGCGGAAGCGGTGGAGGCCGACCTCGCCGACCCGGCCGTCGCCAAGGCCCTGTTCGACCAGGCCGAGAAGGCGTTCGGCCCGGTGGAGATCCTGGTCAACAACGCCAGCGGCTGGCTCAGCGACACCTTCTCGCCCGCCGAGCGCGACGGGTTCGGCCGCCCGCTGCGCCCGGTCGACGCCGAGACCCACGAGCGGCTGTTCGCCGTCGACGTACGCGCGCCCGCCCTGCTGATCGCCGAGTTCGCCCGCCGCCACCTGGAGCGCGGCGCGAGCTGGGGCCGCGTCATCGGCCTCACCTCGGGCGGCCCCGACGGCTTCCCCACCGAGGTCAGCTACGGCGCGGCCAAAACCACACGTTCTCTAGTTAGTTACCAGCATGCTGCTTGACCTGCGAGGATACGTCAAGATCTTTACCATTGCCAAGTCGGCTTCTGAGGGCGAGTGTGATCCATGAGGATGGGAGGTCTCGTGGAAGCGAAGCCACACCGAGCGCCTCGCCCCACGGCTGCCATGGGCCGGCCTTCTTAGAGCGGTTCTGCTGCCGTGCCTGGCATAGCCTCTCCATCGTCCTCGGCTGCATCCGCCCGACCGACGTAGAAGCTCAGGCGGGACCTCCCGCCAGGATGGTCTATGCGGACCTCTCCGCAGATTCGACGGATGATCCACAGGCCCATACCGCGCTTCGCATCAGGGCTGGGTTCCAGAGTGAGATGACCGGCGTGTAACGAATTCCCTGAGTCGACGATCTCAACTCCCACACCGACCTGGCGCTCGAACAAGGTTACCGTCCCTGGCATGTCGCCGTGTTCGAGCGCGTTGCTCATACCCTCGTTGACGGCGATCAGCAGGTCCTGTAACCGGTCTCCTTTGAGGCCGCACGCCACGCCGAACAGTTCGACGTTCGCGCGCATTCTCGCGAGGTCGGGTGTGATCTCCCAATGTGTACGGAAGTCGGCGGACATGCTTTGCCTCCGCTCGCCAATGGACCGAGACGGATACTCGACTCAACAGCCAGTATGCCGCGATGCCTCGCTTTCCGGGTTTGGACAGCGCGGAACGTCAGCACGTGGCCTCATGCCCGGTGGGGGATGTCGGGCAGGGGATCTCAGGACTTCGGGCCGCGAATCTCAACCCTGTCAGCAGGCAACACTTGAACGTCTCCACCGGGCCGTTCCACGACAACCACAGAGGCCCCCTCCGGTAGGTCGAGTTCACGTTGCTCCGAATCGCTCGCCTGGCGCACGATGATGCGCACGCCTGGCTCCGGCGTAATCACCGTCAGGAAGTCTGCGCCGACCTTCACGAAGCTCCCACGGTTCTTGACCGTGTAGACGATCCCGAGATCACGAAGAACGCTAAGCGCCTGCAACACAGTCTGGCGGGCAACGCCGTATTCCTGCTCTAGGTGCGTGACGCTGGGGAGTCGCTGGCGGGGGGCCCACTCCCCAGCCTCGATGCGGGCGCGGAGTAGCGCTGCGATCTGCTCATACACCGGGGAGTCCGCCTCATAGTTGATCACATACTGACCATAGGTAGGCGTACCGCCCCTCCCTGGTTGGGCTCAATCTATACCGTGAGACATCTACTGGAAGCTTGTAATGGGTTTACTACGATGCAAACTACTGGCGAGTAACCCTCTATCATCGAGGACGTGACCCCGCTTCAGACCTTGGACGGCTCCGGCCACGCTGTCGGTCGGCGGTCTCCGCACGACCAGATGCGCGCCGTGGGCACGCCGGGATGGGGAGACCGGGCATGACCAAAATCTCGCGCATAGTGCTGGAGGACATCGCGCGCCTACGCGCAGCGGGACTCACGCCGGGCCAAATATCCCGAACGGTCGGCGCAAACATTCTCACTATTACCGAAGCCATCAATCAGTTGGAACAAGAGGCCCAGCTAGAAGCGGAAACTGTAGCGGAACCGAAGAGTGAGTTTGATGCGCAGCCTCCGCCCTGGCATGACGGCGCGTGGTTGGCCGAGAGAGCAGCCCAATTGGGAGAGGATCACGCGTCGCGCGAGGCGTTGCAGAGAGTGGCGTTCTTCGATCTCTTTCATCTGAGCATCGATGACATGCGCGATGGCTATAGCGCCAGCGCGTTGTATCAACTGTATTTGCGCCATCGAGTTCGGGGGCGGATGCGTTAGTGCCCATGTGAGGAGACGGTAAGGCCCTGCGGATGGAGATGGGAGAGCGAAATGAGTTCTGAGAGAATCGACCTGGAGATTAACCTCGAATTCATCAAGCGAATCTTCGATCAGATGGACACGCAACTTGAATCCATGTCAGACTTCGATGAAGCCTACGAGATCGCAACTCGCCTGGCTGTCGCCATGCGAACGATTGCCGATAGGGCCGCCATGGCTCGCGCGAAGTCCGCAGCAAAGATATCCGAGTCAGAACAACTGTCCCTGCAAGGGCTTGCCGACAAGTTGGGTATCTCCAAATCCCGTGCTGCTCAGCTACTTCGAAACGCAGATCATGACCAGAGTATGAATTGCCCTGAATTAAAAGCAAGTTAGATGTGATCATCGTAGTGTCACTTCATATCCCTCCACTGGAATCGATTATGTCAGCGAACGGCTATCTAGATCGCGACGAGTTGACCGATGACGAGTGGGAGCGACTGAAACCGCTACTTTGGCCGCTGGCACTCCAGCACACGACACGCTATCTACACCACCGGACCGTGATAAACGCTGTCCTCTACCGGATGCGGACCGGCTGTCCGTGGCATCGCTTGCCGGAAGGTTATGGGAATTGGAGAACAATCTACCAACGGCATCGTCGCTGGACGAGAAATAGAACATGGGACGCAATTCTGAATAGCTTGGGCATCGAATAGCGGCGAGTCCGATCGCCGCTCTCAAACTCCGGCAGGTGTAGTTGCCGCCATCTCTGCCGGGGCGGGAAACATTCACGCCATGGAGGGGTTAGTGAATGGCTCCCGTGACACCACAAGGCCCCCAGCAGCTTCCTAATCCGCACAGGGGAGAGGGGAAGATGCTGGGGGCCTTCTGCTGGTCGTTGGGGGTGCCGCCCCCCTCACTCGACGTCTGCGATGATGTCTACGGATAGGTCTAGGTAGTTGTCCCGAACCGTAGCGAAGAGGCGTGTGCCCCCCGCGTCGTTCGTCTCGCTCGGCTGCACTTCGGCGTAGAGAGCTTCGCGCCAGGCTTCGAAGTCCGAGCGGCGTTGCTCTGGAGACTCTGCATCGCAGACGCCTGTGATGGCGGCCGATTCTGGCCTGCTTATCAGGGACCAGGTGATTATGGGCAGATTTTCGTTCACTGCTCTTGCGAGCAATCCCTTGAGGGCTTCTGCTGCCCACTGTTGCGCTTGTAGCTGCTCCTTGTTGGTTTCCTTTCCCGAAGAGCCCTCGCCCTTTAGATCAGCTGAGCCTGATATGGCTGTGTCGTCGTGTTTTTCCTCTGAGCCATTCGTCATTGTGTCTCTCGCTCCTCGGTAAGTGTGAGTGGTTCTTGTCCGTGCTCGTGGTCGTACATTCCTGCCAGCGCCGGCCGGAATGCTCTTAGGTGGTCCGGCCACCTGCCACAGAGCGCTGACCGGGCGGCTGAGTCGGTTTGTAGCAAGAACTGCAAATGCCTTAGACCATGCATGAGCACATCGATATATCGAGGGATAGGTGCTTCTGTTGCCTCGACGGGGATTGGCTTTCCAACTGCATCCGGTAGGGCTGGACTAATAGGCGCTGCGTTCTTCCACTTATCTCGCACGAATGCGTTACAGCCGATGATGGCGATGTAGGTAAGAATGACGGCGGTATCTTCCGCCCGCCATGAAGTCGAGTGCAGCAGTTTCACGCCATCCGCAGCGTCATTAGCGGACAGAAGATCCGTGACAGCGGTGTGAGGGTCGCTGTCCTGTCGAACCGCCTCAGAACGCCAGGCGTCCTTGCCGCTTATCAGCCACAGCCCAATGTCATCTGCTGATACCGGCCAGACCTCAACAATTACCTCTGTCCGCTCGCTCACCCTAGTTTCCCCTCACTGCGTTTCGTCTTGGGTGTCGGATGTTTCGGCCCTTTGTGCTGCTGCTAGTCGGCGGGCGTGAGCTGCGGATATCCCCAGCTTTGTTCCCCCCAACATGATTCGTTCGTCTCGCTCGCTTTGAACTTTAGGGTCTTTGGCGGTCTTTATTAGTTGGGCCGCGCGTGCTTTCGATACGCCTATGCGGTCAGCAAGACTGGCCAACGACAATTCTTCTTGCTCGAAGATGCGGGCCGCTGAGAGTGCTCTCTGATTTCCAGACTTCTCAAAGAGCCGCCTCATGGTCTCAACCAGCTCTGTTGCGCCTGTGTACGCCTGGTTGTGATCGGTATCCGCATCTATCGCCATAAGTGCTGCATCGAAAGCGCGTTCGAGGTCGGCCAGCGCGGACAGTACCGCCTCGCTCACGCCTTCACTTGCCATACGGGCAGCGTAACGCGCTTCGGACAGGGGGGACTAGACGCGCCGCGTGTAGCCCCCCCTTGACGGTCGTGTAGGGGTCCCTGTACGGTCCTTCGTGTAGCCCCCCCTACACGGCTGTAGGCCAGGGGAAACGCTGAACGAGTTCCAGAAGATTCGGATGGGGGTGATCTTGTGGTGACTAGCACGGAAAGCCCGTACAGCTCACGCTTGATCGCTGTTGTGCGGATCTTGGCCGAACTGCTGGACAACTGCACGGACGGCATGGCCTCAAGTGCTCTCGCCGCCACGGCGCTGCTGTTCGCGGTCATCGCGCTGCACGTGTTGGCCGATGCCCTGGAGAACTGCCCCGGCGTGCTGGCGCTCTACATCCCGCTCTTCGAAAGGAGCTGATCTCCCATGGCTTACGCCATCACCTCAGACGCCCATCGAGGCCGATTCGTCGAGGCCCTGCGGGGGCTGGCTGACTTCCTGGACAGGAACCCGGACCTACCGGTTCCCCGGTATGCACCGGTGCGGATGTCAGTCCACCCGCTCTACGACACCGATGCCGCTACCGAAGCCGATGCACTCGCCGAGGTCGAGCGGATCGCCGCCGTGCTGGGCGTGACGATTCGATCCGAAGCGGGACACCACATCGCCTGTCTGGACTTCGGCCTGGTCGCGTATGAGGCGGTCCTGGTCACGCAGGCGGCCATGGACCGCCGCGAGGCCCGCAACTCTTACCGCGACTGCGTCTCAACAGACCCGCCCTCAGGGGCCTGAGTGGACATCCCCCTGATGATCGTCATGTTTGCGCTGACCGTGGCGCTGATCATCGCGGGGCTGTTCGTGGTGCTGGCCTGCGGCATCCGATCCGCAGACCGGCGCAAGAGTCCATGCGACCGCCCCCTCAACACCGCTGAATTCCTGGCGCGGAGCGTGCTTCTGTACGCCCGCCGCGCTGGTCGGCCCAAGAACGCCGACATCTCGTCCAAGTCCGACAGAGCAAGAAGCAGGTAGGTGATCAACGCTGCGCACTTTCCCGATCAACCATGGGTGCCCCTGTGGCGCTGCCGTGGAGTCTGGTGCCAAGAGCTGCCGGAAGTGCCGTGCCCGCTCCCGCTGGCGCCGCCGCAAGTCCCGTCACGACGGCATCTGAGCCCTCGCGTCTCCCGCCGCCCACACTCGTCCTGGAGAAGGAGGTGATGCCCCCGATGAACGTGTCGATTCCCCTGGTCGTGTTGCTGGCGATCGTGATGCTGGTCGCTGTGCGGTTCCTCAAGCTGCGGATGTGGATGGCGCTGGTCTGCACCGTGTTCGGCTTCCTGCTGGCCGCGACCGCGCTTGCCCCCGACATCAACCGTGCGCTCAGGGCCCTGCTGTCCTGGCTCACCGGTTCCTGACCTGCCCGCCGACCGAAGGAGAGTGATGCCCGAGTGCCTAACCGCCACCCGTACCCCGGACCCGATCTTCAGGAGGTCACCCACCGCCACGGCACCGCCGAACAGCTCATCGCCACCCTCGCCCGCTCTACTCCGGCCTTGAGCGACCTGTGGCGGGACGTCACCGCAGCCCTGCACGACATTCCCGCCCTTGTGGTGGAGATCCGCCGACTCCGCCGCGAGGTCACCACGCTGCGGCTCAGCAGAGCCAACTACCTCGCCGCCATCAACGCCACCCTCAACGCGCACGCCGACGGCGAGCCGGACCCCCTCGCCTACCTGCGGGACGAACTCGCCGACCAGGCCAGCGGGCCACGGCCGGGAGGTCGTGCCTGATGCGGCCAACGCTGGATGGGTTCGCCTGGAAGGACGAGCCAGACAACGCCGGCGAGCAGCCCGCATCAAACGCCGGCACCGCCGCCGCACCCGACGACGACCAGGACGCGCAAGAGGATGAATTCTTCGATCAGGAGTCCGTCTCCGACGATCGACCGGTGATCGGGCCGCCGGTCGATCCGCCCGACGATGCTGGTGCGCTCCCCGACCCGTCTAAGGACGGTCGGGGGCGCGCCCCCATCCTGCCTCCGTGGACGCGCACGCGTGCTGGTCGTCGTGCGATGCTCACCTGGTGGGTCCGGGATGCCGGGTACGTGATCGGCTACCACGTGGTTCGCCTGCCCAAGTACGCGGTCAAGGCGCTGGTCTATGCGCCAGTCGGGTTCTTCTCCGGCATTGCCCGCGTGCTGCGCTGGGCCAGCGCGGAAGAGGGCAACTGGGCGTTGCGGCAGGCCGCAGCCGACCGCAACGATCCGGCCACCTGGCTCAAGCTGGATAAGCAACGGGAACGGCAGGCGCGCTGGCGCTGGTCGGTGCTGCTGGCGATGGCCGTGCTCTCCGGCGCTGCCGTGCCGCTGGCGCTGGCGCTGGACGTGCACGTACCGGTCTGGGTAAGGCTGGCGGTGCTGGCCGCTCTGGTGCCGGTCCTGGCGCGTCTCGGGCGTCCGGAAGACAAGCCGATCACCGATCGGGTCAGTCAGGGGCCGCGCTACCGCAAGCTCACGGCCGAGTTGGTACGCCGTGGCCTGCTCAGCACCGGCATTGCGGCGATCAATCAGGCCGTGGCCAAGGACCAGCACGCGATCAGCTTCCCACAGGAGATCCACCGCGACGGCCCCGGGCACCTGGCCATCGTGGATCTGCCGTTCGGGGTGGAGGCTGCCGACGTGGTTGCGCGGCGGGGCAAACTGGCTTCGGGCATGCGGCTCCCGCTCGACCAGGTATGGCCAGAAGCCGCTACAGGCCATCCTGGACGACTGGCGCTGTGGGTCGGCCACCAACCGGCCAGCACGATGGACACCCCACCGTGGCCGCTGCTGAAGGGCGGCAGCGTGGACGTGTTCAAGCCGTTCCCAGTCTTCATCACGCCCCGCATGGAGACCGTGAACGCCATGCTGATCTTTCGTAACTGGCTGATCGGCGGGCAGCCCGGTTCGGGTAAGACGTTCCTGCTGCGCCTGCTGGTGCTCGCCGCCAGCCTCGACCCTCGCGCCGAGATCCGGGGGTATGAGTTCAAGGGCGTCGCGGACTTCAAGGCCGTCGAACCTGTCTGCGCCGAGTACGGCAATGGGCAGGATGACGACACCATCGGCCGTGCCGCCGCGCTGATCAAATGGCTCTACCACACGGAGTGTCAGCAACGCGCCGCGAAGATCAGCCACTATCACGAGCTGGGCCTGGCCCCCGAGAACAAGGTCACGCCCGAATTGGCCTCGCGTCCGGGGTCCGGATTGCATCCGCTCGTGGTGTTCCTCAACGAGGTCCAGGAGCTGTTCCAACACAAGGACTACGGCTCAGAAGCTGGGGAGCTGTGCGAAAAGGTGATCAAACTGGGTCGCGCGCTGGGCGTGATCCTGCTGCTGGACACGCAGATCCCGGACAAGGACAGCCTGCCAACCGGCATCACACGCAACGTCAACACGCGCGTGTGCCTGTCGGTCCGCGATCAAGTCGCCAACGACATGATCCTCGGTACCGGCATGTACAAGGCGGGCTTCCGCGCGACCGTGTTCGAACCGGGCGAGGACGCCGGGTGGGGCGTGGTCGTGGGCGTGGGCAAGCCCGGTGCGCGCCGTGGCTTCGAGATCAACGGTGACCAGGCCAAACAGGTCGTAGACAGGGCGATCAAGGCGCGTACCGAGGCGGGCACCATGCCGGTCCCCGAGATCCAGACCCGACCCGAACCGCCTGCCTATGACCTGCTGGCCGATGTTGCCACCGTATGGCCAGCAGGGGAAGACGCGGCCTGGAACGCCTACCTGTGCGAACGGCTCGCCGAACTACGACCGAGTGTCTACGGCGGGTGGCGCTCCGAACAGCTCACCAGCGCCTTGAAGCCGCTCGGGGTCAAGGTCGGCCCCATTGGCCGCCGCATCGACGGCAAGAAGCACACCCGACGCGGCATCTACCGCGCCGATCTTGCTCACGCGATCGCGGAACGTAACCAAAATCGTCCCGCTGACTAAAGCGTTGAGCGTGCTTCCGGAAGCGGCTGACACTGCTTCCGGAAGCACCCCCGCTAGCAGCGTGACACGCACATTGACCAGGCCGTTAGCAGGTAGCAGCCTGCCCGCCGGCAACCCCCGCAAACCAGCTCAGGAGGTGGTTGTGACCCTAGACACGCTCGCTGCTGGCGCAGCAATCGCGATCCCCGTCCTGCTCACACTCAGCTACGTCTACAACTGCTACGCCCACCCGTTCGCAGAGCATCGCCGCTGCCACGGCACCGGCCGCATCCCCTACCTGTTCGGCCGTGGCTGGCGCTTCTGTCCCCGATGCCAGGGCACCGGCCTACGCCTACGGATCGGCCGCCGCCTCTGGAACCACATCCACCGACTCCAGCGCGAGGCCGCTCCACCCGATGACCGGTCAACATCAGAAGGGAAGTGATGTGCAACGAGAAAACGGGAAAGCGATAAGCCGAACAGAAAGAGGGTGGTTATCCCGACACCACAGGAATGGGCAGAAGAGCAACTCAAAGATGCACCCGAGCGTTCGAGTGAGTGGGTGAAGGAAGTGGCCCGGATCTACTGCCTCGACACTGAATAGAGTGTACCCGATCGGCTCCTCCTTGCATGGGAGGAGCCGATCGTCTTTGTGTGTCGCATTAGCTGTAGGTGGATGGGCTGACATTCGCGAGCGTGATTAGTTCAAAGGAAGAGCGGCTGACCGGCGCTCGGCTAGCCATGGTTCGGGTCCCGAATGTCAGCGTTCCGATTCATCTGGTTCGCACTTTCGGCGGCTCGTTCTGCTTGCCACCGTTCCGCCCTCTTCAGTATTCCGGTGGCCTCCCGAAGCGTTGGATGACGGCCATGATTGATGCCGGATGTGGCCAGCGCCAATGCGAGGGCAGCGATTAGCTGCAACAGGATAACCAATAGCAGTGCTACTGCGATTACCCAGTCAAGCCATCCGGGGAACTCCAGGATGATGCCAATGAGGGCGGCAAGTTCGCCGATTAGGGATGCACCCAGAACGAAGATCGACCAGCCTGCGATATCGTACTCGCGATTAAGGCTGTTAAATAGTTTTTCCAGTCTCGCTAGGCACTCCTCGCTGCGCGCATAAGCGACGCTGTCCAAGCTCAGGAGATACTTCTTTACGTAGTCGGATGATGGCCCTCTTTCTTCGTCCTCGTCTACAAAGCGATCCTCGTAAACGTGAGCTGGAATGCGGGGGAACGCGAGTCCTCCGGCGGCTAGCTTGCGCGTTAGCGTCTTACATTCATCAAGCTCGCCTTCGACGCCTCTCAACGCTGCTCGTATCTCTAACACTAAGGCGATTATTAGTGTCGGGATGACCTGTGCACTTACAGTAAACAGCTCTTCGTGAGGTGCCACACCAACGAGTGTGGCACCTCTTGATTTCAGTGTCTAGGGGGCGGTGGTATCGTCGAACCTCGCTCACGGTGTCGCCGGTTCGGCCTCTTCTCGCCAGACCGGTCTGAGTAGGCTTGGGTCAAACCGCGCTCCCTTCTTTGAAGGTAGGACGATTACGGCCGTGAGGCTTTTTGCGATGGCCGCCTGCTTCTGTTCCAGCGTAAAGTCAGGCTCGTTCCATATTTTTGCGAGATCAATCGTCTCGGATTTCTGAATATGTTGTTGTGCTTCGTACGCTCGCTTCTCTCGCTTGAGAACAGACTCCCTGGCTTCCATCCTTGCCAGGCTCGGAAAGTAGCGTTCGCTGGAGTATCTTCCGGCCTCATACTCGGCAGTCGATTCTTCGATCCGTTTCTGTAGATCGGCTAGTTCCTGCTCCTTGGGCCATGGAGGAAGATCGGCAGGCTTGCGAAGCTTGATTCGTCGATTGTGCTCTGCGATAACGAGAGCAGTGATGTATTCGTCGATGGGTGCTGCGAGGCGTGCGATTCCTCCACAGCCTCCCATGCCCTTGGCTCGACACGTATAAATCACCACCCGCTTTCCCCGCCGTGTGGCGGGGGTTCCGTTCAGGCGTGCATGACACTTTCCACAGCGAAGGAACGGAGATAGGAGGTACTTGGTCCTGTGGCCGGTGCCCTTCCCGCCTAGGCGTGACGGCTTATGCTCGTTGGGCTTCCATGCGCTGACTACGGCTTCGTACTCTTCGACTGTCAGGATGGGTTCCCAAATGCCCTTCACGGGCTTCCCGTCCTCGTCTCTGATTATCTCGCCTCGGTAGGTGCGTAGCCCGCATATTCGCGGATTTAGATAGATCCCTTGTATCGTGCTTGCGTGCCACTCCCGTGCGCCGGTGACTGTCGGAATCTTCCGTTCGGTCCATTCCTTTGCGAGCGTTAGAGGGCTGACACCTGAGGTTATCCTCTGGAGTTCACGCCTAATATGTGCGACTTCTCGCTTGTTTATCCTGATTCGATCCTTACGCCATCCGAATGGACGCAGCGGGCCACCGCTATTCAGGCCCTTTAGTGCGGCATGGCGCTTCCCGGTGCTGACGCGCCGGGATGTGTTTCGTGATTCCTGGTTCCGCTGGTTCACGAGGTCGCGAGCGGCGGAAATGCCCGCGTCCGTCGTGAGGTCGATGTTGCCCGTCATGCTGACGACGTACGCGCCGTAATGCTCGACGACTTCGATGAGATCTTCGAGTAGACGTGGATCTCTCGTCGCTCTGTCTAGGTCCGGTACTGCGAGTGCATTACATTCTTGACGACGCAGTGCAGTGAGAATCGCTTCCCACTCGGGTCGCACAACGCGATACCCATACGTTCCGTCCGGTAGCCGAACGCGCGTTTTCTTGTACGATGAAACCGCATTTTCGGGCACTTCGCGATCAATTCGTCCCCCCACGCCCCGGACGAACTGACGCAGGTCAGTGAACTGGTTCTCAAGCTGGTCCTTGCGGTCGGCGGACTCCCGCCCGGACAAGATCCATACGAGTTGCTCGGGGTCCTGCTCGATGAGCGTGCGCCCCCCGGCTCGACGCGGTGAGGTCGTCATGTGTCGAAGTATGCACTAGAAGCGGCGTAGCTAAGGCCGCCCAGGAGAACTACACCATGTCGGCCGCGCGCGAACTGGGCCGCCACGGCGTCACGGCCAACATGGTCCATCCACCCGTCACCGACACCGGCTGGGTCAACGAGAAGGTCGCCATCGCGGTCGCCGCCGACGGCGTGCTGCCCGAGGTGGCGCAGCCCGATGACGTCGCCGAGGTGATCACGTTTCTGGCCTCGCACCAGGGGCGGCGGGTGACGGGTCAGGTGGTCAAGATGTACTGAACAGGGCGCTGACCGACTCGCCGTCGTGGATCCGCCGCATGGCCTCGGCCAGCGCGGGCGCGATCGACAGCACGGTCAGCTTGTCGGCCGGCTTGGGCGGCGGCACGGTGTTGGTGCAGACGATCTCCTCGACCTCGGGCAGCGAGGTGAGGCGTTCGAGCGCGCCGCTGGAGAACAGGCCGTGCGTGCACGCCACGCGTACGGACCTGACCTTCTGCTCGCGCAGCCGGTCGAGCAGCTCGATGACCGTGCTGCCCTTGGCGATCTCGTCGTCGAGGATGATCACGTCTTTGCCGGTCACCTCGCCGATCACGGAGCTGATCACCACGCGGTCGTCGCTGAAGCGCTGCTTGGCGCCCATGGCGACGCCGGTGCCGAGCAGCCGCGCGAAGGCGGCGGCCTCTTTGGCGTTGCCCAGGTCGGGGGAGACGACGACGGTGTTGGACAGGTCGTAGCGGCGGAAGTGGGCGGCCAGCTCGCGCAG
Source organism: Nonomuraea sp. NPDC049504 (assembly GCF_040676845.1). NCBI lineage: Bacteria > Bacillati > Actinomycetota > Actinomycetes > Streptosporangiales > Streptosporangiaceae > Nonomuraea > Nonomuraea sp. NPDC049504. Next base: position 23,271 of record NZ_JBFAPT010000015.1, on the reverse strand, counting down.
CGCGTGGAGGTGGTCGACCGGCACGCTGAAGAAGCCGTGCACCTGCGGCGAGTGCAGGGTCATGGCCAGCACCCTGCTGGCGCCCGCGGCCACCATCAGGTCGGCGACCAGGCGGGCGCCGATGGAGATGCGCGGGGCGTCCTTCTTGTCGCTGCGGGCGTAGGCGTAGTGCGGCAGCACCACGGTCGTCCGCGCGGCGGAGGCGCCGCGCGCGGCGTCGAGCATCAGCAGCAACTCCACGAGGTGCTCCTGTACCGGCGGGACGAGCGGCTGGATGAGGAACACGTCGCGCTCCCGGCAGTTGGCCTGGAGCTGCACTTCGAGTACGTCGTTGGCGAAGCGGTTGATCTGTACGGGGTGGAGAGGAGTGCCCAGCTGGGCGCAGATCTCCTCGGCCAGCTCGGGGTGGGCACTGCCACTGAAAACCGTGATGTCTCGCACGATTCCCACATCGTAGCCACCGGCACTGACATGGCCTGGCAGCGGCCCCGCGAGTCGTGAAGGGGCTCAGCGGATCAGCTCGGGGGTGAGCGCGTCGAGGCCGGGCAGCACCCGCCAGGCCAGGGCGAGCGCGTCGGGCGCGGGCGGGTAGCGCGGGTGCGGCACCGCGATCACGTGCATGCCCGCCGCGTACGCCGACCGCAGCCCGTTGCTGGAGTCCTCGACCGCCACGCAGCCCCGGGGATCGACGCCGAGCCGCCGCGCCGCCTCCAGGTAGCCGTCGGGCGCCGGCTTGCCCCGCTCGACCTCCTCGGTGGACACGGTGGCCGCGAAGCACTCCGTCAGCCCCGCCGCGTCGAGCACGACGTCGATCAGCCGCCGGGGGGACGAGCTGGCCAGGCCGAGCGTGGCCGTCGCGGCCAGGCGGCGGACGGTCTCGACGGCCTTCGGCATGAGCGGCACGCCGTCGCGGTAGCGGGCCGCCATCTCGTCGATCACGCCGCGCGCGATGTCGCCCGGCTCCTGCTCGACGCCGATCTCGTGCAGGTAGGCCGCCCATTCGCCGGTGCTCATGCCCATCAGCTTCGTCTGCGTGTCGGGCTGCCAGGTGCCGCCGTGGTCGGCGACGTACGCCCGCCGCACCTCCTCCCACACCGGCTCGGAGTCCACCAGCACACCGTCGAGATCGAATACGCACGCATCCACGTGACCACCCTAATCACCTCCGGACTTGCCGGAGATTCATCCTCTTTAGTGCATCTATTGGGCTATATGTCTGGTTTTCTGGGGCATGCGGCTTGGCATGGCAGACCTTCCATTTCACGACCGTGCCGACTTCGAGGACGCCGACCGGGGCTTCATCGCCGCCCTCACCCCAGGCGTCGTCAAATCGGTGGACGGCGACGTCGTGTGGGACAACGACGCCTACGACTTCCTCAAGGAGGACTGCCCGCGGACCGCCCATCCCGGCCTGTGGCGGCAGGGCGCGCTCTGCGCCCGCCAGGGCCTGTACGAGGTCACCGACGGCATCTACCAGGTACGCGGCCTCGACCTGTCGAACATGACGCTGGCTGAGGGCGAGACCGGCGTCGTCGTCATCGACCCGCTGATCTCCACCGAGTGCGCCGCCGCCGCGCTCAAGCTCTACCGCGCCCACCGCGGCGACCGCCCGGTCACCGGCGTCGTCTACACCCACTCCCACGTGGACCACTTCGGCGGCGTGCGCGGGGTGACCGGCGGCGGCGTGCCGATCCTGGCCCCGGCCGGCTTCATGGAGCACGCGGTCACCGAGAACGTCTACGCGGGCCCCGCCATGGCCCGCCGCGCCGTCTACATGTACGGCCCCGCCCTGCCCCGCTCTCCGGAGGGCCAGGTCGGCGCCGGGCTCGGCATGACGGTCTCGACCGGCACGATGTCGCTCATCCCGCCGACCACGGAGGTCACGCGTACCGGTCAGGAGGAGGTCGTGGACGGCGTACGGATGATCTTCCAGCTCACGCCCGGCGCGGAGGCCCCCGCCGAGATGAACGTGTTCTTCCCCGGCCGCCGCGCCCTGTGCCTGGCCGAGAACGCCACCCACAACCAGCACAACATCCTGCCGCTGCGCGGCGCCCAGGTCCGCGACGCACGCGCCTGGGCCCGCTACCTCACCGAGGCACTCGCCCTGTTCCTCGACGGCACGGACGTCGCCTTCGCCTCCCACCACTGGCCGACCTGGGGCCGCGAGCGCATCGAGCGCTTCCTGTCGCAGCAGCGCGACCTGTACGCCTACCTGCACGACCAGACCCTGCGCCTGCTCAACAAGGGCCTGACGGCGGCCGAGATCGCCGAGGTCGTCCAGCTCCCGCCCGAGCTGGAGCAGGCATGGCACGCGCACGGCTTCTACGGCAGCGTCAGCCACAACGTCAAGGCCGTCTATCAGCGCTACCTCGGCTGGTTCGACGGCAACCCCGCCCACCTGTGGGAGCACCCGCCGAAGGACAGCGCGATCAGGTACGTCGAGTGCCTGGGCGGGGGCGCGGCCGTGGTGGCCTTCGCCCGCCGCTACATCGACGAGAACGACCTGCGCTTCGCCGCCCAGCTGCTCAACCACGCGGTCTTCGCCGACGAGGGCAACAAGGAGGCCCGCGACCTGCTGGCCGAGGTCTACACCCGGCTCGGCCACGGCGCCGAGAACGCCACCTGGCGCAACTTCTACCTGATGGGCGCGCTGGAGCTGGCCGACGGCATCGTCCCGGCCACGGCCGACCGCCCCGAGGCCGACTTCTTCGCCGCGCTCTCCGTGGAGCAGATCTTCGACTCGATCGCCATCAGGGTGGACGGGCCGCGCGCCTGGCACGAGCGGCTGACCATCGACTGGCACCTGACCGACCTCGGGCGGCGCTACCGTACGTCGCTGTCGAACGGCGCGTTCGTCCAGCAGCGCGACCCGGGCGACGACGGCGCCGCCGACCTCACCCTGCGGCTGACCAGGGCGCAGCTCGCCGGCCTGCTGTCGGGCAAGGGCGTGGAGGGCGTCGAGCGCGAGGGCGACACGAACGTGCTGCGCCGGCTGGTGGCCGTGCTCGACCACCCGGTGCCGGACTTCGCGATCGTGACCGCCTAGCGCCCCAGCTCGGCGCGCAGCGCCCTGCAGGCGAGCGCGAGCAGCGTCACGACGGCCGCGGCCACGCCCGGCCCGACCAGCAGCGGCAGGGTCAGCTCACCGGCGTGCCAGGCCGCCGCGATGATCGCCGACGAGGTCAGCACCGACACGCCGAACATCGCCGCCCACAGCGGCAGCACGTGCAGGTACGCGAACAGCAGCGGGAACGCCAGCCACACGAACGGCGGCGCCGCCACGGCCAGCACCGCCCACCCGGCGCTCACGAGCCCGAGCCACACCGCCCTGGCCGGGCCCGGGGTGGCGGGCGCGGCGGCGTAGAGGAGGCCGAGCAGCACCCCGCCCGACGCGACCGCCAGGCGGTCCTGCTGCCACGTGGTGACCACGGCGACCGCCAGCACGCCGAGCCCCGTCGCGTGCACCGCCCAGGTGAGCAGCCGGTACGGAACGTTCATCGTCACGCACCAAGCGTAACCGCCCGGGTCAGCTCCGCACGTGGGTGCGCAGCCGCGGCACCGCCGACAGCGCGAAGTACAGGATCCCGGCCAGCACCAGCGCGATCACCACGCCGATGTTCGCCGACCCGAACGTGCCGCCCTCCAGCTCCGCGCTCATGAGGAAGCCGACCACGTTCGCGATGTTCGGGTCGGCCGAGGTGATCAGCCCGAGCCCGACGATCGACGCCACGACCAGCGACAGCAGCCCCGCCCAGTTGAGCGCGGGCGCGCCGGCCCGCAGCAGCCGCTCGTCGTAGCCCCGGCCGCCGGCCCGCAGCCGCCACATGTCCACCAGGAAGATCGCGGCCCAGGCCGCCATCACCACGCCCACGATCGCGAGGAACGCCTGGAAGGTGGCCAGGAAGCTGGTGGAGACGAACAGCAGGTAGTAGCCGCCGAGCACCATGAGCAGCCCGTCGATCAGCACCGCGTAGTGGCGCCTGATCGGCACGCCGAGCGCCAGCATCGACAGCCCCGACGAGTAGATGTCCATGATCGCCCCGGCCAGGAACCCGCCGATCGCGGTCAGCAGGTACGGCAGCAGGAACCACGTCGGCAGCGCCGCCGCCAGCGCCGCCACCGGGTTGGCGCCCGCCTCCTCGGCCAGCTTCGGGTCACCGCCCGCCAGCAGCACGCCGAACACCAGCAGCACCATCGGCGGCAGCGCGCCCCCGAGCGTCGTCCACAGGGTCACCGAGCGCGGGGACGAGGTGGCGGGCAGGTAGCGGGAGTAGTCGGCGCCGCAGTTGACCCAGCCGAGCCCGAGCAGCGTCATGGCGAAGATGACGCCGCCCACCCAGCCGCCGGGACCGGCCGTGGTCTCCAGCGAGACGCCGAGGTTGGGGGCCATGAGCACCATGTAGACGACGGTGAGCACGACGAACACGTACGTCAGGTAGCGCTGGACGACCATGATCATCGCGTGGCCGTACACGCCGACCGCGATCACCACGACGGCGGCGACGACGAAGCAGATCGCGGTGGTCGTCGTCTCCGGGATGCCGGGCGCGACGCGGCCGAGGATCTCGGCCCCGCTCTGCGCGGCGAGCGTGACCAGCACGATCTCCCAGCCGACGTTCGAGATGTAGGAGAACAGGGTCGGCAGCTTGTTGCCGTGGTAGCCGAACGGCGCCCGCCCGAGCGTCATCGTCGGCACGCCGGACCGCGCCCCGCCCACCGCGACCAGCCCGACCAGCAGGAACGACAGCACGTAGCCCACGGCGCCGGTGATGATCGCGGGCACCACGCCGAGCTGCAGCCCGACGATGTAGACACCGAACGCCACCCCGAACAGCGACAGGTTCGAGCCCGCCCAGGGCCAGAACAGGTCGCGCGGCCTGCCGCGCCGCTCGCCTTCGGGGACGGCGTTGATGCCGTTCTGCTCGACCTCCATCGTGCTCATGATCGGACGGTACTCGTCAGGGGGCATTCCGGGCAAAGAAAATCCTGGTGGGCGATATCTCCGCTTTCCCGGGGAATCATCCAGCTCGGTTTCCGGCGGAGGAGGTGATCGGCGCGTTCGGCTCCGACCCGCGACGGCGCGCCCTGGCCGTATGCCTGACCTCCGCCTTCATGACGGGGCTCGACGTGAGCATCGTCAACGTCGCGCTGCCGTCGATCCGCGAGGCCCTGCACGCCGGCGACGACGCCCTGCAGTGGACGGTGTCCGGCTACGCCCTCACCTTCGGCCTGTTCCTCATCCCCGCCGGGCGGCTGGGCGACGCCAGGAGCCGGCGCACGATCTTCCTGTGGGGCGTCACGCTGTTCACCCTCTCCAGCGCGTTCTGCGGCCTCGCCTGGCAGATGCCCGTCCTGATCGTCTCCCGGCTCGTCCAGGGCATGGCGGCCGGGCTGCTGAACCCGCAGGTGTCCGGGCTGATCCAGCAGATGTTCCGGGGCTCGGAGCGAGGCCGCGCGTTCGGGGCGCTCGGCGCCACCATCGGCGTCTCCACCGCCGCCGGACCGCTCATCGGCGGCGCGCTGGTCAGCGTCTTCGGGCCCGAGCTGGGCTGGCGGTGGGTGTTCCTGGTGAATGTGCCGATCGGGCTGGCGCTGCTGCCGCTGGCCTGGCGGGTGCTGCCGCGCCCCGACGTCGATGAGCGCCGGCGCGAGAGCATGGACCCGGTCGGCGTGCTGCTTCTCGGCGTCGGCGTCGCCGGGCTGCTGGTGCCCGCCATCCAGCGGCACCGCTGGGACGCTCAGGTCTCCACGCTGATCGCCGTGTCCGCGCTGGTCGTGCTGGCCGCCTTCGTGGCCTGGGAACGCCGCTATCCGCGCGAGCCGCTGGTCAACCTGGAGCTCTTCCGCAAGCGGTCGTACCGGCTGGGCACCGCCATCGCGCTGTTCTACTTCTCCGGCTTCACCGGCATCTTCTTCATCTTCACCCTCTACCTGCAGAGCGGCCACGGCTACAGCGCGCTGCTCGCCGGGCTCGCGATCACGCCGTTCGCGCTCGGCTCCGCCTCGGCCGCCGTGCTCGGCGGGCACCTCGTCTCCCGGATGGGGCGGCGGCTGACGGCGATCGGGCTGTGCATGGTGATCGCCGGGCTCATCGCCACGATGATCGCCACCGCGCTCGTCCCAGGGCCGCGTACGGGCCTCGCGACCGCCCTGCCGCTGCTGCTCGCGGGCCTCGGCAGCGGCCTGGTCATCTCGCCCAACCAGGCCATCACGCTCTCCGAGGTGCCGCCCGCGGGCGGCGGCAGCGCGGCCGGCGTCCTGCAGACCGGGCAGCGGCTCGGCTCGGCCATCGGCATCGCGGCGGCCGGCTCGACCTTCTTCGGCTCGCTGGGCGACGGCTGGGCGAGCGCGTTCCGCCACGGACTGATCGTCGTGGTGTCGTCGATCGGCGTCGCGCTGCTCGCCGCGCTGTACGACCTGATGCGCAGCCGCCGTGACGCTCACTGAGCGTGTCTATCGGAGAAGTGTTCGCAGGTTAGGGAGAACGTCAACGGAGGGTAAAGTCACGGACAGTGACGTGGGAGGGTGGGATGGGATGACAGTCCGGCTGGTGCCGCTGGTTCCGCGCTCGATCAGAACCCCGGGCAGGACCCCGGGCGGCACACCAGGTGCGCTGCGCGCGCTCCCGCGCTCGATCCGGGCGCGGCTGACCACGATCGCGACGCTGGCCGCCGCCGCCGTCTTCACCACCGGGGTCGTGCTCGCGCTCGCCGACCCGCGGCGGGCGCTGCTGTGGACGTCGCTCGGCGCGCCGCTCGTCCTGCTGGCCGTCGGCGGGCTCACCTGGAGCGCGGTCAGGTCCGCGCTGCGCCCGGTCGAGCGCATCCGCGCCGAGCTGGCCGAGATCACCGGGCAGGACCTGAGCAGGCGGGTGACCGTACCTGACACAGGGGACGAGATCGCCGGGCTGGCGGTCACCACCAACCACACCCTCGACCGGCTCGAACGCTCCGCCGAGACCCAGCGCCGCTTCGTCGCCGACGCCTCCCACGAGCTGCGCAGCCCCATCTCCGCGTTGCGCGCCCAGCTGGAGGTCGCGGGCAGCTACCCCGACGAGACGGACTGGCCGGTCACCTGCGCCCGCGCGCTCGCCGCCGCCGACCGGCTGACCTGCATCATCGACGAATTGCTCATGCTGGCCAAGCTCGACGCGGGCGCCGTCACGCGGCGCCGCGTGGTGGACCTGTGCGGCGTCGCGGAGGAGCAGGTACGCCGCCGCGAGGGCGCCCGCGTGCCCGTGCACCTGCGGCTCAGCGGCCCCGCCCCGGTGCTCGGCTCGCCCGTGCAGCTCGACCGCCTGCTGACGAACCTGCTCGACAACGCCACCAGGCACGCCGCCACCCGCATCGACGTCTCCGTGGCCGTGCGCGGGAACGAGGTGGTGGTGACCGTCACCGACGACGGCGACGGCATCGCGCCGCAGGACCGCGAGCGGGTCTTCGAGCGCTTCACCCGGCTGGAGAGCGCCAGGGCCAAGGACAGCGGCGGCTCCGGGCTGGGGCTGCCGCTGTCCAGGGAGATCGCGGTGGCCCACGGCGGCACGCTGACCGCCGCCGACCACCGCCCCGGCGCCCGCTTCGTCGCCGTCCTGCCCCTGCACACCGCCTAGCTGGTCACTGCACCACCGTGATGCGGTCGGTGGCCGGCGGGGCGATCGGGTTGTCCCTGCCGAGGTGGTCGACGAAGGCGTCGACGTCCAGCGGCCCGCTCCACAGGTCCGTGCCCTCGGTGAAGCCGAGGAACGCGTCGCCGCCGCCCACCAGGAAGTTGTTCGCGGCCACCCGGATCGTCTGGGCGTCCGTCACCGGCTGGCCGTCGATCGTCATGCCAGACACCTTCGAGCCCCACGGCGCGCTCTGGCTGTAGGTGTAGGTGAAGTTCGCCGAAGGCTGCAGGATCTTGGTGAACGCCTGGTTGTTGGGGCCGCCGGTGAACTGCTGCTCCAGCACCGTCTTCAGCTGTGCTCCGGTCAGCGTGACGACCTGCATGAGGTTGTTGAACGGCTGCGTGGTGAACGCCTCGCCGTACGTCACGACCCCGTCGCCCTCACCGGCCGGCGAGCCCGCGTACGTGAGGGGCGCCCGCACCCCGCCCGGGTTCATCAGCGCGATCTGCGCGTTGCCGCCCTCCCGCGTGGCGGCGAGCTGGGCGTCGGCGATGAGGTTGCCGAGCGGCGTCTCACCGGACGGCGCCGCGGCCGTCGTGATGTCGGCGCTGATCGTGCCGACCGCCCGGTTCGCGACCGGGGCCACGCGGTCCTTCCAGGTCTGGACGAACGCCGAGATCTCGGGGTCGGGCGTCACCGTACGCGTCACCACGTGGTTGTCGGCCACGACGGAGGCCCGGTCGATGTCCCGCGTCTTGACGTTCACCTTCATGTCGACCTGGGTGATGACCCGCCCGAACGAGCCGCCCTGCGAGAAGAGCCGGTCCTTGCCCGCCGGGTCCTTCACCTTGCACACGTACGCCTGGTGGGAGTGGCCGCTGAGCACGATGTCGATCTCGGGGTCCACCTGGGTGGCGATGCGGTTGCCCGCGCTGGGGACCGCGCTGCACGCGTCGGGCGACTGCCCCGCGTTCACCTGGTCGCCCTCGTGCACCAGCACGACCTGGGCCTTCACGCCGACCAGCTTGAGCAGCTTGGAGGCGACGTTCGCGGCCTTGACCTCGTCCACGAACGTGAGGTCCTTGATGCCCTCCGTCGTGACGATGCTCGGGGTCGTCTGCGTGACCAGGCCGATGAAGCCGATCGGCACGCCGTTCATGATCTTGATGCTGACCGGCGGGAGCGCGGGCACGCCCCAGTCGGACAGCAGCTTCTTGATCTTCGAGCTGTGCGCGCCGCCGAGCGCGGCCAGCGCGTCGGTCTTCTCGTGCTTGTTCTTGAACAGCACGTTCGCGCCGACGTAGTCGAACGCGGCGCCTTTCCACTTGCCGGCGGGCGAGCAGCCGTCCACGGGGTGGCAGCCGCCCTTCATGATGCGGCGCAGCTCCGTGTAGCCCTCGTCGAACTCGTGGTTGCCGACCGCGGCCACCTTGAGCCCGAGCTTGCCCATGAACTCGACCGACGGCTCGTCGTGGTAGGCGGCCGAGATCAGCGGCGTGGCCCCGATGAGGTCGCCCTGGGCGACGGCGATCGTGTTCCTGTCGCGCAGGGCCTTCATGTGCGTGGCGACGTAGGCCGCGCCGCCGGCGTCGACCGTGTTGCCCTGCTCGTCCACCATGCGGCCTGAGGACCCGGTGGGAGGTTCGAGATTGCCGTGGAAGTCGTTGAGCGCCAGGAGCCGGACGGGAACCGTCCTGGGCGCCTTGCTCGCGTTCGCCGGGATGGTGGCCATCAGCACCGCACCCGAGGCGACGGCTCCGGCGAGCGCCAGCCGGAGGAAGGAACCAGACGTCATGGCCCAAGACGTTACGGCGGGAAGCTATGCAACCAATGTCGCAAAGGTAACGATTTGCCGGGGTGCCTGATGGCGTTATTTGCCAGTCGTACGCCTAGAGTTCGTTCTGTGAACGTGCGCGTGGATATCCGGCAAAGGCTCGCTGACCAGGAGATCGCCGACGTAGTCGGCTTGGTGGAGGCCGCGACGGAGGCCGACGGCGTCCGTCCGCTCAACGAACACGTCATGCTGCACCTGAGATACGGCGGCGACCCGCAGGCCCGCTCGCTCCTCCTCTACGCCGGCGACGCGCTCGCCGGCTACGCCCACGTCGATCCCACCGACGAGGTCGAGGGGCCGAGCGCCGAGCTGGTCGTCCACCCCCAACACCGCCGCCGAGGCCACGGCGCCCGCCTGCTGCGCGCCGTCATGGACGCCGCCGGCGGCCGCCCCCGCCTGTGGGCCCACGGCGACCACGCGGGCGCGGCCGCGCTCGCCGCCGCCTTCGGCTTCGACCGCGTCCGCTCCCTGTGGCAAATGCGCCGCCCCCTGGCGGAACCGCTGCCGCCGGCGACGCTGCCGGTCGGCGTGGAGCTGCGGACGTTCGTCCCAGGGCAGGACGAGGAGGAATGGCTCAAGGTGAACGCCGCCGCCTTCGCCCACCACCCGGAACAGGGCGCCTGGACGATGGACGACCTGCTGCGGCGCGAGCAGGAGCCCTGGTTCGACCCCGAGGGCTTCTTCCTCGCCCAGCGCGGCGACCGCCTCGCCGGCTTCCACTGGACGAAGGTGCACGGCTCGTCCGAGCACGGGCACGACCCGCTGGGCGAGGTCTACGTCGTCGGCGTCGACCCCTCCCAGCAGGGCACCGGTCTCGGCAAGGCGCTCACCCTGGCCGGGCTCGAACACCTGCGCTCGCGCGGTCTCGCCCAGGCGATGCTGTACGTGGACGAGACCAACACGGCGGCGATCCGCCTCTACGAGGGCCTCGGTTTCACCCGCTATGACGTCGATGTCATGTACGCGCCCCCGCAGTAGGGGTCTTTCCGGGGGTCAGCCCTCCACGATGGCGTGCAGGACGAAGTAGGACACGGCGGCCACGATGGCCGCGGCCGGGATGGTGAGGATCCACGCGGTCACGATGTTGCCCGCGACGCCCCACCGCACCGCGCTGAGCCGCTTGGTGGCCCCCACACCCATGATCGCCGTGGTGATGGTGTGGGTGGTGGAGATGGGGGCGCCGAAGCCGATGGCCGCGCCGTACAGGACGGTCGCCGCCGCCGACTCGGCCGCGAAACCCTGCGGCGGGTCCAGCGCGATGATGCGCCGGCCCAGGGTCCGCATGATGCGCCAGCCGCCCGCGTACGTGCCGAGGGAGATCGCCCCCGCCGCGGAGAGGATGACCCACTGCGGGATCGGGTCGGACGGCTGGGCGAACCCGCCGACGGTGAGCGCCAGGAAGATGACGCCCATCGTCTTCTGCGCGTCCTGCAGGCCGTGGCCGAGCGCCATCGCCGCGGCCGAGACGGTCTGCGCGTACCGGAAGCCCCTGTTGGTCTTGCCGGGTTGCCCGTTGCGGAAGATCCAGTAGATTGCGATCATGATCGCGGCGGCCAGACTGAACCCGATCACCGGCGACAGCACCATCGGGATGACGACCTTCTCCACGACGCCGTCCCAGTGCACGACGCTGGCGGAGGCCAGCGCCGAGCCCACCAGGCCGCCGATGAGCGCGTGACTGGAGGAGGACGGCAGGCCGAAATACCAGGTGATGAGGTTCCAGACGATCGCGCCTATCAGCGCGGCCGCCACGATCACCAGGCCGTGCGAGCCGTCGGGGGCGTCGATGATGCCTTTTCCGACGGTCTGCGCGACCTGGGTGCCGAGATGGGCGCCGATGAAGTTCATCGCCGCCGCCATGAACAGCGCGGCCCTGGGGGTCAGGGCCCGGGTCGATACGGAGGTCGCGATCGCGTTCGCCGCGTCGTGGAACCCGTTGGTGTAGTCGAAGGCCAACGCGATGACGACCACGCCGATGACGAGGCCAAGCGTGAGGTCCACTGCCGGGCCTAGCTTTCCTTGACCGCGATCGACTCGACGGTGTTGGCGACGTGCTCGAAGGCGTCGGCCGCCTCCTCGAGGGCGTCGACGACCTCCTTCATCTTCATCACGGTCAGCGCGTCGTACTCGCCGCTGAACAGCTTGGCCAGCAGCCGCCGGTAGACCTGGTCACCCTGGTTCTCCAGGCGGTTGACCTCGATCCAGTACTCGTTCAGGTTCTTCATCGAACGCAGGCGCGGCATGGCCTCGGCCGTCAGCTCCGCCGCCCGCTCCAGCACCTCGACCTGCCGGACGACGTCCTTCGGGAGATGGTCGATCTGGTAGAGGACGATCAGGTCGGAGGCCGCCTCCATGGCGTCCATCACGTCGTCGAGGTTCGAGGCGAGCCGGTAGATGTCCTCGCGGTCGAACGGAGTGATGAAGCTCTCGTTGAGCCGGTTCATGATCGCGTGAGTGCGTTCGTCACCGGCGTGCTCGCAGGCGCGCATCTTCTCGGCCAGGGCCTCCCTGTCCGAGCCGTCACTGATGATCTCCACCAGTAGCCGGGATGCCGTGACCAGGTTGTTCGCCGAGTCGGCGAACAGGTCGTAGTAGCTGTCCTCACGTGGCGTGAGACGCAGGCGCACGTCGTTCTCCAGATGTGCGGGGATGGTCCGTGGAAGAGTATGGCTTACCAGGCGAAATGCGAACTTCATGTCCCCTTCGCCTACTGGCTACCCGGTGTTCGTCCCACAACACCGGTGTAGCAGGTGGTTTCGGGGGCATTCGTGCAGCTCGGACCGGCGTTGCGACCGCTCAGAACGCCTTCATGATGGCTTCTCGACCCCTGCTGTTCACCTACCTGTTCCTCTACTGTTCACCTGTTGTTCACCTGAAGTCAGATCTTGGTCCGGTGGAAGTTCTGGAACGACCGCGACGGGGTCGGGCCACGCTGACCCTGGTACCGCGAACCGTACTTGTCGGACCCGTACGGGTGCTCCGCCGGCGAGCTCAACCGGAACACACAGAGCTGCCCGATCTTCATCCCCGGCCACAACTTGATCGGCAACGTCGCCACGTTCGACAACTCCAGCGTCACATGCCCGCTGAACCCGGGATCGATGAACCCCGCCGTCGAATGCGTCAGCAACCCCAGCCGGCCCAGCGAACTCTTGCCCTCCAGCCGCGACGCCAGATCATCCGGCAGGCTGACGACCTCGTACGTGGAGGCCAGCACGAACTCACCCGGATGCAGGATGAACGGCTCGTCCCCCCGGGGCTCCACCATCCGCGTCAGATCCGGCTGCTCCTCCGACGGATCGATGTGGGGGTAGCGATGGTTCTCGAACACCCGGAAAAATCGGTCAAGCCGGACGTCGATGCTGGACGGCTGAAGCATCTCCAGATCGAACGGATCCAGCGACAGACGCCCGGCGTCGATCTCGGCCAGGATGTCACGGTCAGATAGCAGCACGGTGAGCAACTTACCGGTCGTGGACCGACGTGCGGGCTCGGGGATTGCTGTTGTGGCCCAAGTTTCCGCTAGAGTAGGGGCGCGACGTTCGGTCGTACGCGGGTGTAGTTCAATGGCAGAACATCAGCTTCCCAAGCTGACAGCGCGGGTTCGATTCCCGTCACCCGCTCTCATAGGGAAGGCCCAGGTGGACCGATGGATTCGGTACCTGGGCTTTGGTGGTTCCTAGGGCTGTTGATCTCTGCGTGCCATTAGGTGGAGAGGTGTCCTTGGTCGAGCACTGCTGCGAGTCGATGGTTCGCCAGGTGACTTGGAAGTGTGATCAGCATCCGGACCCGTCCGACTGTCCAGACATGCTCATCGGCCGCGTCCAAGATCGTGGTGTATGAGATTCAACCACTCTGCGATCTAAATCCTATTTAAGCAGCAATAGCACTATTAGTCACATTAGTCTCAATAGCGTCCTCGTGTGCCTTCCTCCCGGCAGCCTTGCGGCATTCGGCGAGGACTTCCAGGCCGAGGTAGCGCCGGCCTTCGGTCCATTCGTCGTGCTGTTCGGCCAGGACGGCGCCGACCAGCCGGACGATCGCGTCGCGGTGGGGGAAGATGCCGACCACGTCGGTGCGGCGGCGGATCTCCTTGTTCAGCCGCTCCTGCGGGTTGTTGGACCAGATCTGCCGCCACACGGTCTTGGGGTAGGCGGCGAAGGCGAGGATGTCCTCGCGTGCCTCGTCCAGATGCTCGGCCGCCTTGGGGTACTTGCCCTCCAGCGCCTGGACGACCTGGCGGTGCTGGGCCCGCACCGAGGCGGCGTCGGGCTGCTCGAAGACGGTGCGCAGCATCGTCGACACCCACGGCTGGGCGTTCTTCGGAACACGGGTCGCCAAATTGCGCGCGTAGTGCGCGCGGCACCGCTGCCAGGAGGCGCCGGGCAGGGTGGAGGCGATCGCGTCACGCAGCCCGGCATGGCAGTCGGAGATCACCAGGCTGACGCCGGACAGCCCGCGGGCGACCAGACCGCGCAGGAACGCCAGCCAGCCGGCCCCGTCCTCCGACGACACCACGTCGATGCCGAGGATCTCGCGGTGCCCGTCGGCGTTGACGCCGGTCGCCACCAGCGCGTGCACGTTGACCGTCCGGCCGCCCTCCCTCACCTTCTGCGTGAGCGCGTCGATCCACACGAACGTATACGACCCGGCATCCAACGGCCGGTTACGGAACTCGCTCACCATCTGATCCAGCTCCCGGGCCATCACGCTGACCTGCGATTTCGACAGCCGGGTCACTCCGAGCTGCTCGGCCAGCCGCTCCACCCGCCGGGTCGAGACGCCCAGCAGGTAGGAGGTGGCCACCACCGAGGCCAGCGCCCGCTCGGCCCGCCGCTGCCGCTCCAGCAGCCACTCCGGGTAATACGAACCTTGCCGCAGCTTCGGGATGGCCAGCTCCACCGTCCCGGCGCGGGTGTCCCACTCGCGCCGCCGGTAGCCGTTGCGCGAGTTGACGCGCTGCTCGGACACCTCGCCGTAGCCGGCCCCGCAGCGCTGCTCGACCTCGGCGTCCATCATCATCTGCGCCATCCGCGCGACCATCTCGCGCAGCACATCGGGCGACGCCGCGGCGAGGGTCTCGTCGAACCACTCACCCTGAGCAGGCAGAATGTCTTTAGCGGCCACTTCTCGTTCTCCTTCTTGCCTTCGACAGCTGTGAAGGATCGCGGAGTGGCCGCCCCCATGTCACATCGATCTTCCCTCGCGGGCATCAAGGTGACGAACGGGTTCAAAACCGTACACCACTCCCGTGGACGCTAACTGCTCATCAGGTTCAACGAGCAGTTCGTCGAGTACAGCTTGCTCATCCACGATGGCGGCAGCTCCTCCATCATCATCTCGTTCTGTCCCTGGTGCGGGACACGCCTTCCCGAATCTCAGCGGGACCGGTGGTTCGATGCGCTCGAAGCACTGGGAATCGAGCCGGGAGATGACGAGATCCCGGTCGAATATCAAGATGGACGCTGGCTGCAGTCCTGATCTCGCACGGCGCGAAGCGGGTCGCATTCACCTCACCGTCGTCAGGGCGGCCGGGCCGTCGTCGTCATCCGCGTCGCTCTGGGCGTTGTCTTCTCTCTTCTGATGCCCGATGAGGTGCTTGTCGATGGCCTCGGTGATCAGCTTGTCGGCTCCCCGGACTGCATGCTGGTAGATCATCGCGGCTCGGACGTTGTCGTGTCCCATGCGTGCCATGAGGTCCTTGAGGCCCGCTCCCGAGTCCGCCGCGATCATGTTGCCCGTGTGACGGAGATCATGGAAGTGCAGCCCCGGAACGCCGATCTCCCGTACAGCCTCCGCTCGCCCCATCGCAGGCTCGCGAAGGTGGCCAGGAGCACGAAGGCTCTGTAGCGCCGATCGTGTGTGCAGTCGGCCTGCCCGGTGTCGATCATTCGCCACAGCGCCCGCTCGGCTTCCACTCGCGTCGGGAAGACCTCCGGGTAGGTCCGCATCTCGCCATGCCGCTGGAACCGGATGCGGTGCCCCTCACCTCTCTTGAGCCCTCGAATGCTGCCCACCGGGCGGCGCCCAACCTTGTCCGCCAGCTCGAAGACCTGCCCGACGGAGAGGACCGGTCGCTCTTCGGCGTGCTCGTCGCCGGCCCCGCGGATTCGGCACGGGTTGCGGGAGATGATCCGGTCATCCTCGGCCGCCGTCATGAGCACGGCACGGAGGAGGCGGTACGCCTTGGCCGCCATGCTGACCGAGACGCCCTTGCCGAGCAGAGCCGCCCGCCACTGCCGAATCATTGCGGTGGAGAGCTTGCCGAGCGAGACGTTGCCGAGGTACGGCGTGATGTGCTTCTTGAGCAGCCAGCCATAGAGGTCGATCGTCCTCGGCCGAAGCCCGGGACGCTGGTCGATCCAGGTTGCCGAATACTCTGCGAGCTTGACCTTGGCCCGCTCAGGGTCGGTCCACGTCCCGGCGAGGATCTTTCCCTCGATCAGGGTCCGGCCGTCCGGTCCGGGATAGCGGATCTGGAACCGCCCTGAGGGCAGCTTGCGGATGTTGCCGAAACGGCGGTGGTTCTCCTTGTTCGCCATCAGGCGGCCCTCCCGGTTGCGTCGCAGGTCGTCATGGGCGCGACGGTCCCGGCGACGACGAAGGCGATCAGTGCGGACTCTCGGATGCGGACGTGCCGCCCGACCTTGACGAACTCGATCCGGCGTTCGGCGATCAGTCGGCGGACGAAGCGAACCGAGGTGCTGAGCAGTTCGGCCGCTTCCGGGACGGTGAACAGTTGGTCCAAGATCTCCTCCGCTCAGGCTGCCTGCGGAGTTGCCGAAAGTTCTTCGAGGCGTCTCAGGTGGGCCCGCCATCGCTGCCGTTCGGCGATGGACCTGAGGAGCCGGACGCCGATCGGAGCGACCTCGGGATCGCCCGGCCTGACCGGTTGCCAGACGTAGCGGTGTGGGTCGGTCGGTTCGTCGGCCTGGCCGAGCGCTTCCAGGACCCAGGTGCGGCGGTCCTGCTTGTGTTCGGCGAGCGTCTTGTTGCTCCACTTCCGGGAGACGAGGACCCGGCGACCGGCGTAGCCGAGGTGTTCGGGCTTGTGAGCCTTGGACCGGCAGCGGCCGGGAACCATCCCCGGCTTGGCGTTCTTGGGCTGCACGCCGTACCGGAGCCAGTTCGGGCGGGTCGGCGAGCACGGCTCGTAGCGCAGGGCATCGACGAAGCGGGCCGCGTGCTCCCGCTGCGCCTGGTCGTCCAAGGTCTCGCCGAGGCTCTTCGTCAGGTACTTGGACAGGTACCGGATGCACTGGTCGGCGTCCGGCGACCCGGCGAGCACACCCTTCACGTCCATCTGATCGCCGAAGCGGATCACGTGCATGGGCTCGTCGCCGAGCTGGTCGAGCGCTTCGTCCCAGGTGGGCAGGACCTCGCCCGTGTCGGGATCCACGTAGCCGTCGTTCCATATGGGCAGGTGGTCGCCCTCGAAACGGACTTCATCCGCCTGAGGCCACCAGACTCGGTGATAGGTGGCCGCCGCGATCTGCTTCATCTCGGTGCGCGGCAAGGTGCCCCGGATGGCCATATGCAGGTGTGGAGCGAGCCGCTTCTGAGACTCCACCGTGGCGAAGTACTGCACGTCGTAGCCAGCGACGCGGCGAAGGTTCTGCACGAACCGGTCCACGAGCTTGGAGAAGTGCAGCGCGTCACGAGCCGTCCGAACGTAGTCATACGTGGCCGGATCGACGGGAGCGCCGTTCATGACCTTGCCGTAGCTCGGCAGGGTGAGCGTGACGAACAGAGAAGGCCGGTAGGTCTTGCCGTTCGCCGCCTCGAAGGTCCGGCCCAGGATTGTGCTGGCCATCTTTCGCTTGGGCAGGTCGGGCGCGTCCTGGCGGCGCTTGGTGGAGCGGACGCGCTTGGACCGCGTACGACCGAGCACGTCGCCAGCTCAAGCGTCTGCTCGACTCCGGCACGCGCATCCGCTGCCTCTTCCTCGACCCGAAGGGCCAAGCGATCCGCGCCCGCGAAGCAGAAGAGGGCTACACCGACAGCACCCTGACGACCCTCACAGCGCTCAACATCAGCATGCTGACCAGGTTGCGCGATCGACTCGACACCACATCGGCCCAGCGCCTTGAGCTCCACCCCTACGGCGAGACGATCCGATTCAACTTGCTCATCGTGGACCGGGCGTTGTGCGTGGTCCAGCCGTACCTCCCGCAGGCGCGGAGTCGATTCACCTACCTTTGTAATCACAGACAACACCGCCGAAGAGGGCTGTTCCCCATTTTCGACCAGGTGCTAAGGGGATATGTGGGAGCGGAGCAAACCCGTATGACCATCGACGCCCGGACCCTTCTCCCTATCGCTGAGCGCGCCGTGTCGATCGCCAGTGAGATCATCCGTACCAAGGCTCCCGGCGTCGTCACGGCGAAGGGTGACCGGGATATGGCGACAGAGGTGGACTACGCCGTTGAGCATGCCGTGCGGGAGTTCTTGTCCCGCGAGAGTCCTGAGATTGGATTCCTTGGCGAGGAGGAAGGCGTCAGCCACCTGGGCGACGGCCTGATGTGGGCGCTGGACCCCGTGGACGGAACTGCCAACTTCCTGCACGGCATCCCGCTCTGCGGCGTCTCTCTGGGCCTGGTCGACAAGGACACGCCCACACTCGGAGTGATCGACCTGCCGTTCCTCAACCTCCGCTACTCGGCGGCCGAAGGTGCTGGCGCTGTCGTCAACGGCTCCGAGATCCGCGTCAGCGATGCCCGCGAGCTGCAGAGCGCGATCGTGGCGATCGGCGACTACGCCGTAGGGGAGAACGCCGACGAGCGCAACCGGCCGCGTCTCGCCCTGACTGAAGAACTCGCCGGACGTGTCCAGCGCATCCGGATGTTCGGCTCGGCCGCGATCGATCTGGCGTGGGTTGCGGACGGCAGGATCGACGCGAACATCATGCTCAGCAACAACCCCTGGGACACCGCAGCAGGGGTCATCATCGCCCGAGAGGCCGGAGCGACGGTGGTCGATCTCGACGGAAGCCCACACAGCATGACCGCCCACGCGACCATCGCCGCAAGCCCCAAGCTCGTGGCCGACCTCGTGGAACTCATTGCCGAGGCCCGTAAGGCCGGGGTGTTCGACCGGGTGTTCGACCGGATGTCTGGTCTCACTTGATGCTTGACGCTTTGGCATCGGATGATGCTTGACACTCCTAGCCGATCTTTCGCTTCTTAGTATGCGCCTGGGACTTGATCCGGGTGATCTCCTGGGTGGTGGTTCGAGGCACGACGCGGATGGGTTCGCCGTTGTCGTGGACGGTGATGTGGGTGTCGTCCACGGTCACGTCCAGGATCTTGCGGGCGTGGACCCGTCCGACCTGGATCTTCTGTCCGACGACCTGGAAGTGGCCGCGGCTGCAGACCACACGCTGGACGGTGACGGGCCCGGCAGGGGAGGTGGGCGGTGGTCCGGCGGCGCGGGCGTTGCGCAGGGTGACGCACTCGGCGAGCGGGAGGGGGCAGGGCACGGCGCGCAGCAGCTGGCGGTCTTCATCCATGACGCGGGCGGTGATGCCGTCCAGGCGCACGGTGACGCGCCGGCCGGCCAGGTGGGCGCCGATGCACAAGGCGCGGCTGGCCAGGCTGATGGTGCCGATGGAGCTGACCTGCCGGTCGATCTCGACGGCGCTGGCCTCGATCGGCGGTTCGGGAACGGGGTCGTCGGCTGCCGGGCGGGCTTGCCCGGAGGCGAGCAGCGCGGCCAGGTCTTTGACGGTCAGCCGGGAGGCCACGCTCTTGAGCCTGCCACCGCCGGTGGTGAACACGTGCAGCCGCTGCGTGCTGATCCACACGGTGATCGGCAGGCCCGCCCGGTCAGGTCCGAGCCAGAGCTGCTGGCCACCGATCGACAGGTTCCCCGAGGCGGGCACGATCCGATCGACCTCGATCGCCTGGCGCGACAGCGGATCGATCGAGGTCCTCAGGACGGGCGCAGGACGTTCAGGCTGATCACCGTGGTCGCCAGCCGGGATCGGGACAGTCGCAGGCGCAGCTTCAGGAGCGGAAGCGGTCACCGTGGTCAGAGCGGCGGGCAGCTGCAGCGGTAGTTCCCGCTCAGCCCGGCGCTGTCCGTCGCTGCGCTCGGCGAAGAACCGGTCGGCGGGGAAGGCCATGTCCAGCGCCTGGTGCGGGCGGGCGGTGTTGTAATGCTTCACGAACGCGTCCGTCTCGGCCTGGGCGGCCTCGATCGAGGCGAACGGCAGCGCCTCATCCAGCCATTCGCGGCGCACGCTCTGATGGAACCGTTCGATCTTCCCCGTCGTGGTCGGGGTCCTGGGGGCGGTGTGACGCAGCTTGATGCCGTTCTCCCGGCACACCCGCTCGAACAGCACCTCACCCGCCTTCGGCCCGCCGAACCGGCCGGTGAACTGCTTACCGTTGTCCGTCAGCACCTCCAACGGCACCCCGTAGCCACGCATCGCCTCGGCGAACGCCGCACACACCATCCGCCCGGTCGGCCGCGCCACCACTGAGGCGATCACACAGAACCGCGAGTGATCGTCCACCCCGGTGATCAGCTTGGCCTCACTGCCGTCGGCCAGCAGCAGCCCGCCCATGATGTCCATCTGCCACAACTGCATCGGCCCCGGCCGCTCCCACCGCCGGTAATCCTCACGCCTGCGCCGCCGCGCAACAGGGTCGACCAGCCCGTTGCGCACCAGCACCCGATAGATGCTCGCCCGCGACGGCAACAACTCCACCCCGCGCCGGCCCAGCTCCCACAACAGGGTGCGCGGCCCCCACCGCGGATGCGCCCGCCGCAGCTCACAGATCAACGCCTCGATAACCGCCGGTGTCTGCATCGGATGCGCCTTGGGCGCATGCGACCGGTCGGCCAGCCCCGCCAGGCCACCGTCTTGATATCGGCGCACCCAGGCATGCACCGACTGCCGCGACACCCCATACCGTCCGGCCACATCGGTGACCTTCGCCCCCGACAACACCTCGATCACCGCGTGATAGCGCTGCTCCACGACACTCAACTCCACCAATGCCACCCGAGCCTCCCCCGAAGCGCCGATAACGCCACGAGCAGGCACAGATAACGATCAAGGTGTCAAGCATCAAGCGAGGCCAGAGTGTCAACCATCAAGCGAGACAGGACAGGGTGTTCGACCGGAAGATTGCCGAATAGCTCTTGTAGGTATCAAGCGGCGGCGCGGCGCGCCGGCGTACCAGGCCCTCCACCGCCTCGCCGGCCGCGCATGCGGCCTGGGGGCCGGTCCCGGCCGGCGGCGGCCCGGGCCGTAGCCGCCCCACACCCCGCCGCAGCCAAACGAGCCCGCCGACCTGAGCGCCACGCTGCCGCCATATTGCCCACGAAGAGCCTCATACTGGCGCCATGGCGACCATGACAGCCAGACTCGACCGACTGCGAGCCGTCGAAAACGGCCGACCCGCACACCTGCATAAGTTCTACCGACGCAACGAGCGGTTCCTCATCTTCGGCGCTAAACGACACCAGTACCGCAACACTCCGCTCAACCCCACCTCGGTCCAAGCTCTAGAAGACGATCTCGGTGTCCCATTACCGCCCGCATACCGGGAGTTCCTCCTCCAGCTCGGCCCCGGAGCGGGCCCGTACTACGGCATCTGGGGACCTGAGGAGATCGAAGCAGAAACCGAGGGCGATCCTGCCAAACCCTTCCCGTTCACCCGTCGCGACGCCGAGCAGATCTACAACGCCTGGTATGCATGGGTCCACAATCCAAAGCCCACCTCTGGTGGCGGCCCCAGCATCCAAGCCCCCGGCCCCACACCCGGCTGCATCTTCATCGGCACCCAGGGTTGCTCGGGTGTCACCGCGTTGGTAACCGCAGGAGAGTTGATGGGCACGGTGTGGGATGTCTGGCTCGACGCAAGCGCCTGGCGACCAGCCAAGACCGCCCCCGCCAGCTTGGAGAGCGAGCTCTACGACCTGACCACACCCATATATCTCGGTCCTGCGCCAACCTTCGACGCTTGGTACGAGGCATGGCTCACACGCGCCGAAGCCGAGCTGTCACCCCCAGGACGAACCTCATGAGCGGTTCCGCAGCATCATCATCATGTAACCCCCGCTGCGCATGACAACCTCTAGGTCAAGAACCAAGCCCTTGCCTCCGGCGGGCCTCAGGCTCCGGGATGATCACTACTCAACGGCTGAGGTTCGTAGGTTGCTGAGGTGGAAGCTGATCATCCCGTCCGCCATCGACCCGGGACGAGCCGAGCAGACCGGGGCCACGGATACCAGATCGTTCGTCCGGTAGGGCGCTCCATCTGGTACCCGTGGCCCCGGCCCGCTTCCCCTTCGGGCGGGTCGACGGCAGACGGGATGATCAGATGGACGGCGTGCGCGCGTCGCGCAGAAGAACACCAGGTGGCGGGCTGATCGCCGGGCCATTAGGAGGGGTGACGGGGGGTCAACCACGGTCACTCAGGACCGGTCTTCCGCCCAGGTCAGCACCTCAGTGGGCCGTGATCGATGCAGTTCCCAAGCTGACAGCGCGGGTTCGATTCCCGTCACCCGCTCCAATCCTTTTCCGGGGCCTCACTGCATGGCCTTCCACATAAAGCGCTTCGCGCATGGGTGTTCCAGTCCGTGTCTCCCAGGGGACTTCGCCCCCTTCGACCCCCCTGAAAACCACGCTCGCTGCGCTCGCCCTCGGCCCCGCCCGTTGCCTGGTTACACGGTGGGCTGGCGGATGCCCGCCCCCGAACGGGCCTCGCTGACGCTCTGCTCAGGCATTCCACCATGCATCGCATGCTGCCGAGATGCTCGCCGGTGTCCCGCACCCGCCCACACCCATCCCGACGGGGGATGGAACGCCTCACGGTATGCGGCCACCCAGCAAAGACTGCAGGCCAGCATCCCCGAGAACGAAGCAGGACGATAATCAGGCCACGACGCCCCGAACAACTCGTTCAGCTCCACCTCCCCGAGCGCGGGGCCCACCTCCAACCTGATTTGGTTCTCTGGAGCCTGGTCGCTCATCGCCATGCCGAGCAGGGCGCCATAGATGCCTCCGGCGGGGGCACTCCGGCTCCGGGATGATCACGCGGACGGCGTATGCGCGTTGCGCTCCCACTCGACCTCGTCGTATTCGTCGATCCACACTTCGGCGCCGACCTCCCCCAGGAGTTTGATCACGGGGGCATCCAACATGAAGCACAGAGCACCAACTCCTGGCCCGAGCAGGTCACGCGTAAGGTGCAGTTCGATCGTTGCCCCCACCCTGGCCAGTGAACCGAGCTCGTCCGCAAGCCCAAGAAGAGGATCAGTCACTGCCCTGATGAGCTCTTCCAGCGAGGCCTCGTTGCCGTGAGCAGATGCTTCGAGTTCCCAATCGCCAGTATGGGTGACGGTCACGTCCACGGACGTGGTGTATGAATCGATCTTCGAGTGATCCTGTTTTTGCAGGTTAAGCGGTAAGTGTCTGTGGAAGCGGGTTCTGGGCCGGTGTGTCGCCGGTGACCAGCCGGACGCGGGCTTTGGCCAGGATGTCCAGGCCCATGTAGCGGCGGGCTTCGGTCCATTCGTCGGTCTGCTCGGCCAGCACCGCGCCGACCAGCCGGATGATCGAGAGCCGGTCGGGGAAGATACCGACCACGTCGGTGCGGCGGCGGATCTCCTTGTTCAGCCGTTCCTGCGGGTTGTTGGACCAGATCTGGCGCCAGGTTTCACGGGGGAAGGCGGCGAAGGCGAGCAGGTCCTCGCGGGCGGCGTCCAGGTGCTCACAGGCGGCTGGGTACTTGGCTTCCAGGGCGTCGATGACCCAGGCGTGCTGGGTGCGCACCTGCTCGGCGGTGGGCTGGTCGAAGATGGTGCGCACCAGGGTGGC